>NZ_MEDO01000020.1 GCF_001724815.1 Arenimonas sp. SCN 70-307
CCACCGGGCTGCCCAGCGCGTCGGTGTGCTGGTACTTCACCTCGCTGCCGCCCGCGAACGGGGCCTCGCGGATCGCCACCAGGCTGCCGGCCAGGTAGACGTGGTCGAGCGCCCGGGCCTTCGGGGTGGAGTGCTGGTAGAGCAGCTGGCCGTTGAACGCGTAGAAGCTCAGCGTGGCGCCTGCCGGTACCCAGGCCAGCGCCCGGCGGCCGTGGCCGTCATAGCGGTAGCCCTCGCTGCCGCCCGGGCCGGTGCCCAGGCGCAGGCGGTTGCCGTAGTCGAAGGTGTAGCTGGCCGTGTCCTTGGCGGTTACGTTGCCCCCGCCTGTGTTCTGGATCGCCGTGAGGCGGTTGCTGGCGTCGTAGACGTAGTTGGCGTAGTCCTTCACCCCGGCCAGCTTCCACGAGCGCAGGTTGTCGGGCGCTGCAAAAGAAAACCGACCGGCGCTTTCGCACCGGCCGGCTCCGTGTTTCGCGACAGTGCGGGATCAGCCGCCGATCGAGAAGGTGATCATGAAGCGGTCGTCGGCGGCGTCGCCGAAGTTGTCGGTGCCCGACGAGTCGGTGCCGTAGTAGCCGATGGCCATGTTGACCGGGCCGAGGTCGCGGTTCACGCCGATCGAGTAGTCCATGTAGTCGTCGATGCCGGTCGAGCTGCCGAAGGTGCTCTGGCCGACGGTGATGTCCAGGCCCCAGCCGTGGCCGACGTCGAAGCTGCCGCCGAGGCCGTAGTAGAAGCCGTCGTCGTCGAGCGCGTAGACGTCGTTGGTGTAGCCCAGGGTGAACGACCAGGTCTCGTCCAGCGTGACCACGCCCAGGAACTCGTTGTAGTCGAGCGCGCCGTAGCCGTCCTGCTCGCCGATGTAGTTGTAGCGGTTGAGCGCCAGGTCGAGGTTGACGCGCTCGCTCAGGTCGGTGTTCCAGCCGATGTAGGTGTCGAGCTCGACGTCGGGGCCGCCGGCGCCGAAGTCCACGTTCGAGGCCCAGACGCCGACGTAGAAGCCGCTGCCGAAGTTCAGGTCGGCGCCCAGCTGCAGGGTCGGCTTTTCGTCGTTCTGCGAGACGCCGCGGAACAGGTAGTCGGAGGAGAGGGCGGCGTTCCAGCTGAACATCGACTCCTCTTCTTCGGCGGCCTCGTCCTGGGCGGTGGCGGCCAGCGGCAGCGCCAGCAGCGCGGCGGCGAGGGCGAACGGAAGCAGCTTCTTCGGGGTATGCATCGGGAATTCCTCGTCAGGTTGGGGCAGTCAAAGGGCGGTGGCGCTGTTGTTTTACCGGGCCCGGCCGGGCGTTGATGATTCCGGGCCAGCTGTTGAATATTTTGAGCGGCAGTGTCCACCAAGCCCGAGCATAATTCATGCGGCAGTGCAGCAAAGCGGCACAGGCATAATTGGCGGCTGTTCCCCCAGCCACCGAGCCCCGCATGACCTCGCCCGCCCTCGCCCGCTACGCCGCCGAACTCGAAGCCATCCGCGAACAGGGCCTGTTCAAGGCCGAACGCGTGATCACCAGCCCGCAGTCGGCCGAGATCAGCCTGGCCGACGGCAAGAAGGTGCTCAACTTCTGCGCCAACAACTACCTGGGCCTGGCCGACCACCCCGCGGTGATCCAGGCCGCCAAGGACGCGCTCGACACGCACGGCTTCGGCATGGCCTCGGTGCGTTTCATCTGCGGCACCCAGGACCTGCACAAGGAGCTGGAGGCGAAGATCGCATCCTTCTTCGGCAAGCAGGACACCATCCTCTATGCCGCCTGCTTCGACGCCAACGGCGGGCTGTTCGAGCCGCTGCTGGGCGAAGAGGACGCCATCATCTCCGACGCGCTCAACCACGCCTCGATCATCGACGGCGTGCGCCTGTGCAAGGCCAGGCGCTACCGCTACGCCAACTGCGACATGGCCGACCTCGAGAAGCAGCTGCAGCAGGCCAGGGCCGACGGCGCGCGCACCATCATGATCACCACCGACGGCGTGTTCTCGATGGACGGCTTCATCGCGCCGCTCGACGAAATCACCGCGCTGGCGGCCAAGTACGACGCGCTGGTGCACATCGACGAATGCCATGCCACCGGCTTCCTGGGCGACACCGGCCGCGGCAGCGCCGAGGTCAAGGGCGTGCTCGAGAAGATCGACATCATCACCGGCACGCTCGGCAAGGCGCTGGGCGGCGCGCTGGGCGGCTTCACCACCGGCCGCGCCGAGGTGATCGAGTTGCTGCGCCAGCGCTCGCGCCCCTACCTGTTCTCCAACTCGCTGCCGCCGCACGTGGTGGCCGCGGGCACCAAGGTGTTCGACATGCTGGCCGCCGCCGGCGACCTGCGCGAGCAGCTCAAGGCCAACACCGCCTACTTCCGCGAGCGCATGACGGCGGCCGGCTTCGACCTCAAGCCGGGCGTGCATCCGATCGTGCCGGTGATGCTCTACGACGCCCCGCTGGCGCAGAAGTTCGCCTCGCGCCTGCTCGAGGAAGGCATCTACGTGATCGGCTTCTTCTTCCCGGTGGTGCCCAAGGGCCAGGCCCGCATCCGCACCCAGATGAGCGCCGCCCACACCCGCGAGCACCTCGACCGCGCCATCGACGCCTTCATCCGCGTCGGCCGCGAGCTGGGCGTCATCAAGGGCTGAGCCTGCAGCCCGCGGGCGGCTAACCGGCCGCCCGCCCTCTCGGCGCCAGCGCAGCGATTTCCTCATCGCTGAGCCGTCGCCAAGCACCTTTGGCCAGTTCGCCCAGCACCACCGGGCCGATGGCCACGCGCACCAGGCGCCGGGTTTCCAGGCCGTGCGCGGCCAGCAGGCGGCGGATCTGACGGTTGCGGCCTTCGTCGAGCACGATCTCGAGCCAGGCGGTCTTGCCGCCGCTGCGCAGCAGGCGGGCGCGCCGGGCCGAGAGCCGCTCGCCGGCGTCGTCCACGCCGGCCTCCAGGGCGGCCAGCAGGGCGGCGTCGGGCACCGCGTCCACCTGCACGTGGTAGGTCTTGTCCGGCCCGGTGGCCGGGTCGGTGATGGCGGCGGCCCAGGCCGGGTCGTTGCTCATCAGCAGCAGGCCCTCGCTGGCCTGGTCGAGCCGGCCCACCGGCGCCAGCCAGGGCAGGCCCGCACCCTCGAGGCAGCGGTAGACGGTGTCGCGGCCGCGCTCGTCGCTGGTGGTGGTCACCAGCCCGCGCGGCTTGTTGAGCGCCAGGTACACCGGCTCGGCCGCGTCCAGCGCACGACCATCGACGGACAGCGCATCCGTTCCCTGGCGTACGGGGAATTCCGGGTCGCGCACCACGCGCCCGTTCACCGCCACGCGCCCGGCCGCCACCCAGGCCGCGGCCTGCGTGCGCGAGCACAGGCCCAGCTTGGACAGCACGCGCGCCACGCCGTGGCGCGGCGCGGCCTTGGGTTTTTGGGACGGACGAGGCATGCGCGCAGCATGGCGCAGGCGGCGGCGCACGCGCTAGCCTTCGGTCTTGCGCCGGCGCCCCGCGAGGTCGGTTCACCGACCCATCACCGTGGCCTGCGCGACCATATCCACCATGGCTCCTGATTCGTCCCCCGATTCGCATCCCCTTCCGATCTGGCGTCGCGCGCTGCGCGCGGTGGCGCTGTGGTTCGACACCAGCGCCGCGCCCGCCGACACCGGCGACCCCGACCGCGTCGCCTGGCTGCGCGTGCTGCCCTTCGTCGGCCTGCACCTGGCCTGCCTGGGCGTGATCTGGGTGGGCTTCTCGTGGTTCGCCTTCTGGACGGCGGTGGTGCTCTATGCCGCGCGCATGTTCGCCATCACCGGCTTCTACCACCGCTACTTCTCGCACAAGGCTTTCCGCACCTCCCGGCCGGTGCAGTTCGCCTTCGCCGTGCTCGGCGCGGCCTCGGTGCAGCGCGGGCCGCTGTGGTGGGCCGCCCACCACCGCCACCACCACCGCCACGCCGACACCGACCAGGACGTGCATTCGCCGCGCCACGGTTTCTGGCGCAGCCACATGATCTGGTTCCTCACCCCGCGCGGCTTCCGCACCGACCTCGAGGCCGTGCGCGACCTGGCCCGCTTCCCCGAGCTGCGCCTGCTCGACCGCTTCGACATCCTGGTACCGGTGCTGCTGGCCGCGGGCCTGTACGCGCTGGGCGCCTGGCTCGAGGGCGCCTACCCGGGCCTGGGCACGAACGGCCCGCAGCTGCTCATCTGGGGCTTTTTCGTCTCCACGGTGGTGCTCTTCCACGTCACGGTGACCATCAACTCGCTGGCCCACCGCTGGGGCAGCCGACGCTTCGCCACCCGCGACGACAGCCGCAACAACGCCCTGCTCGCCCTGCTCACCTTCGGCGAGGGCTGGCACAACAACCACCACCACTACCCGGGTTCGGCCCGCCAGGGCTTCGCCTGGTACGAGCTCGACCTCACCTACCTCGGCCTGCGCCTGATGGCGCTGCTGGGCCTGGTCAGCGACCTGCGGCCGGTGCCCGAGGCGCTGCGCCACGTGCGCCGGGAGGCCGCATGAGGATCGCGGTCGTCGGCAGCGGCATCGCCGGCCTCGGCGCGGCCTGGCTGCTCTCGCGCCAGCACGAGGTGGTGCTGTTCGAGCGCGAGGCGCGCCTGGGCGGCCACACGCACACGCACCGCGTTGAGCAGGCCGGGCGCACGTATTCGGTCGACAGCGGCTTCATCGTCTTCAACCCGGGCAACTACCCGCTGCTGACCCGCCTGCTCGACCAGCTCGGCGTGCCCAGCCAGCCCACCACCATGAGCTTCTCGGTGCAGGACGCAGCCAAGGGGCTCGAGTACAACGCCACCGACCTCGACGGCCTGTTCTGCCAGCGCCGCAACCTGGTGTCGCCGCGCTTCTGGCGCATGGTGCGCGAGATCAGCCGCTTCTACCGCGAGGCGCCGGCGCTGCTGGCGACCCCGGGCGACGGCCCCTCGCTGGGCGATTACCTGCGCGAGGGCGGCTATTCCGAGCTGTTCGTGCGCGACCACCTGGTGCCGATGGCCTCGGCGCTGTGGTCCTCGCCCTCGGAAACCATCGAGTCCTTCCCGGCCAAGTACCTGGCCCGGTTCATGGACAACCACCACATGCTGCAGATCAGCGACCGCCCGCAGTGGCGCGTGGTGACCGGCGGTTCGTCGAGCTACATCGAGGCGCTGCAGCGCGCCTGGGACGTGCGCGTGCGGCTCTCGTGCCCGGCGCGCGGCGTGCGCCGCGAGGCCGATGCCGTGGTCGTCTCCACCGACCAGGGCGAGGAGCGCTTCGACCAGCTGGTGCTGGCCTGCCACAGCGACCAGGCCCTGGCCCTGCTGGCCGACCCCACGCCGGCCGAGCGCGAGGTGCTGGGCGCCATCCCCTACCAGGCCAACGAGACCGTGCTGCACACCGACGCGCGGCTGCTGCCCAGCCGCCGCAAGGCCTGGGCGGCCTGGAACGCCTACGTGCCGGCCGAGCCGGGCGCGGCCTGCACCGTCAGCTACTGCATGAACCACCTTCAGTCGCTCGACAGCCCCGAGCCCTTCGTGGTCACCCTGGGCCGCGCGCGCGAGATCGACCCGGCCAAGGTGCTGGCGCGCATGCAGTACCACCACCCGGTCTACACCCACGCCTCGGTGGCGGCCCAGGCCCGCCGCGGCGAGATCAGCGGACACAACCGCACCTGGTATGCGGGCGCCTACTGGGGCTTCGGCTTCCACGAGGACGGTTTGCGCAGCGGCGTCGAAGTGGCGCGCGCGCTCGGCGTGCAATGGCCCTGAACTCGGCCATCTACGAAGGCTGGGTGCGGCATCGCCGCTTCGCACCGGTCGAGCACGCCTTCCGCTACCGCGTCTTCCAGCTTTACGTGGATCTCGCCGAGCTCGACGAGCTCTTCGCCGGCCGTTGGTTCTGGTCGATCAACCGCCCCAACCTGGCCCAGTTCCGCCGCCGCGACTATTTTGGCGACCCGGCCCTGCCGCTCGACACCGCCGTGCGCGAGCGCGTGCAGGCCACGCTGGGCCGCCGCCCGAGCGGCCCGATCCGCCTGCTCACCCACGGCCGCTACTTCGGCAAGACCATGAACCCGGTGAGCTTCTACTACGGCTTCGCCGACGACGGCGAGACGCTGGAGTGGATCCTGGCCGAGATCACCAACACGCCCTGGGACGAGCGCCACGCCTACCTGCTGGACGTGGCCGGGGCCGAGCGCCACGGCCAGGCCCTGCACTGGGGCTTCGACAAGGCCTTCCACGTCTCGCCCTTCATGCCGATGCAGCGGCGCTACCGCTGGGCCTTCCAGGCCCCCGGCGAGCAGCTGCGGGTGCACATGGACGTGCTCGACGGCGAGAAGCCCGAGTTCGACGCCACCCTGGTGCTCGAGCGCCGGCCCTGGACCGGGAACACGCTGGCTTCATGCCTGGCACGGTATCCCTTGCACACCGCCAAGGTAGGGGCGGCGATCTACTGGCAGGCCGCGCAACTGTGGCTCAAGCGCACGCCCTTCCACCCGCACCCCCGAACCAGCCCCGGAGCCCCTGAATGAGCAGCACCGCCGACACCCTGGACAGCCCCGAGCAAAGCGCGGCGCGCTACGGCGCACTCGACCGCCTGCTGCGCCGGCGCCTGCTGGACACGCTGGGCGAACTGCGCGGTGGCCAGGTGGTGGTGCGCGACGCCCTGGGCACGGTGACCCTGGGCGAGCCGGACGGCCTGCGCGCCGAGCTCGACATCCTCGACCCGGGCTTTTACCGCGCCGCCGCCGCCCAGGGCTCGGTGGGCGCCGGCGAGGCCTACATGGACGGCCTGTGGCGCTGCGATGACCTGGTGGCGCTGGTGCAGCTGCTGGTCATCAACCGCGACCGCCTCGACGCCATGGAAACCGGCCTGGCCCGCTTCGGCGGCCTGGCCCTGCGCGGCTGGCACGCCCTGCGCCGCAACACCCGCGCCGGCAGCCGCAAGAACATCGCCGCGCACTACGACCTGGGCAACGAGCTGTTCAAGCTCTTCCTCGACGAGTCGATGATGTACTCCTCGGCGGTTTACGCCGACGCGTCCGAGACGCTCGAGCAGGCGCAGTTCCGCAAGCTCGAGCGCATCTGCCGCAAGCTCGACCTGCGGCCCACCGACCATCTGGTCGAGATCGGCACCGGCTGGGGCGGCATGGCCATCCACGCCGCCTCGCGCTTCGGCTGCCGCGTCACCACCACCACGATTTCGAAGGAGCAGCACGCGCTGGCCACCGAGCGCGTGGCCGCGGCCGGCCTGTCCGACAGGGTCACGGTGCTGCTCGAGGACTACCGCGACCTGCGCGGCGAGTACGACAAGCTCGTCTCGATCGAGATGATCGAGGCCATCGGCCACCAGTACCTCGAGACCTACCTGGCCAAGTGCGCCTCGCTGCTCAAGCCCGAGGGCCTCGCGCTCATCCAGGCCATCACCATCGAAGACCACCGCTACGAGCAGGCCCTGCACTCGGTGGACTTCATCAAGCGCTTCATCTTCCCGGGCAGCTTCATCCCCTGCGTGAGCGCCATCACCGGCGCCGCGGCCCGGGCCAGCGACCTGCGCCTGGTGAACCTCGAGGACATCGGCCCGAGCTACGCGCTGACCCTGCGCGCCTGGCGCGAGCGCTTCCTGGCCCGCCTCGACGAGGTGCGTGCGCAGGGTTACGACGAGCGCTTCATCCGCATGTGGGAGTTCTACCTGGCCTACTGCGAGGGCGGCTTCCTCGAGCGCTCGATCGGCGACGTGCACCTGCTGCTGGCCCGCCCGGGCAACCGTCGCGACCAGTACCTGCCTGCCCCGGAGGCCACCTGACATGCACCGCTCCCTCCTGACTGCCGGCAACGTCGTGGGTTTCCAGGCCGTGTGGCTGGCCAGCGTGGCCGGCGCCGGCGCCGGCCTGCCCTGGGCCGGCCCGCTCGCGGCGGCGCTGTTCGCCGCGCTGGTGCTGCGCTTCGGCGGCAAGGCCCGCGCCGACCTGCGCCTGCTCGCCGTGGCCATGCCGCTGGGCCTGGCGCTCGACAGCGCCTTCGCCGCCTCGGGCTGGCTGGTGTACGCCGAGGCCTGGCCCTGGGCCTCGCTGGCACCGGTGTGGATCTGGTCGCTGTGGGTTGGCTTCACGCTCACGCTCAACCACTCCATGGGCTTCCTGCGCGAGCGCCCGCTGGCTGCGATGGTGCTCGGCCTCGTTGGCGGGCCGCTGGCTTACTGGACCGCCGCCGGAGCCTTCGACGCCGTCAGCTTCGGCGCCCCGGTGGCCTGGGTGATCGGCGCGCTGGCGGTGGGCTGGGCCGCGGTGCTGCCGCTGCTGTTCCACCTCGACCAGCGGCTGGCCGCCGGCCTGGCCCGGGACCACAGGGCCCCGGCATGAGCCTCTGGAGCGCCCTGGGCCTGGTGTGGGCCGGTGCGGCCCTGGCCATGGTCGCGCTCTGGGCTTTTTCGATGAAGGTGCGCAACGTCGGTTACGTCGACGTGGGCTGGGCCGGGCTGATGGCGCTGGCGGCGCTGTTCGTCGGCGCGGTGGGCGACGGCACGCCGCTGGCGCGCGGCCTGGTGGCGATGTTCGGCAGCGTCTGGGGCGCGCGCCTGTGCCTGCACCTGCTGCACCGCGTGCTCAACGAGGAAGAGGACGGCCGCTACCGCGCCCTGCGCGCCGCCTGGGACGGCAGCCCGGTGAAGTTCTTCGTGTTCTTCCAGATGCAGGCGCTGGTGGTCGCGCTCTTCGCCCTGCCCTTCCTGGCCGCGGCCGACAACGCCACGCTGCACTTCGGACCGCTGGCGGTGCTGGCGATCGTGGTTTGGCTGGGCGCGATGGCAGGCGAGTCGCTGGCCGACCGCCAGCTCGCGCGTTTCCGCGCCAACCCGGCCAATGCCGGCAAGACCTGCCGCGATGGCCTGTGGGGCTGGTCGCGGCACCCGAACTATTTCTTCGAGTGGCTGCACTGGTTCGCCTACGTGCTGCTGGCCGTCGGCGGCGGCCTGTTCTGGCTCAGCCTGGCCGGACCGGTGATCATGTTCGCCTTCCTCTACCGCGTGAGCGGCATTCCCTGGACCGAAGCCCAGGCCGAGCGCAGCCGCGGGGAGGATTACCGTCGCTACCAGCGCGAAGTCAGCGCCTTCTTTCCCTGGCCGCCGCGCAAGGCGGCCCCGTCCCCGGAGTAACGGATGTCCCTGATCGACCTGTGCGAGCGCGGGCTGCTGCCCGACGCCCTGACCCGCCTCGGCATCCGCCGCCTGTGTGAGCAGCGCCTGCGCGAGGAAGGTGCCGGCGACCTGGACCTGGCCGACCGCCGCTTCCGCGAGCTGCTGGCCGAGCTGCGCCACAGCCCCATCGCCATCGAAACCGACGCCGCCAACGAGCAGCACTACGAGGTGCCGGCGCGCTTCTTCGAGCTGTGCCTGGGCCGGCGCCTGAAGTATTCCAGCGCCTACTACGCCACCGGCAGCGAGACGCTCGAACAGGCCGAGGACGCGATGCTGGCGCTCTACGGCGAACGCGCCGAACTGGCCGACGGCCAGCACATCCTCGAACTGGGCTGCGGCTGGGGCTCGCTGACGCTGTGGATGGCCGAACGCTTCCCGAACGCGCGCATCACCGGCGTGTCGAACTCACGCAGCCAGCGCGAGCACATCCTGGCGCAGGCGGCCAGGCGCGGCCTGGGCAACGTGCAGATCCTCACCTGCGACGTGAACCGGCTCGAGCTGCCGGCCGAAAGCTTCGACCGCGTGGTCTCGATCGAGATGTTCGAGCACATGCGCAACTACAAGCGCCTGCTGGGCAACGTGGCCGGCTGGCTGAGGCCGGGCGGCAAGCTGTTCGTGCACATCTTCGCCCACCGCTACCTGATGTACCCCTTCCTCACCGAGGGCGAGGACAACTGGATGGGCCGCTACTTCTTCACCGGCGGCCTGATGCCCTCGGCCGACACGCTGCTGCACTTCCAGGACGACCTCACCCTCGAGCAGCGCTGGCTCGTTCCGGGCACGCACTACGAGCGCACGGCCAACCACTGGCTCGAGAACCAGGACCGCAACCGCGAGGAAGTGATGCGGGTGCTGACGGCCACCTACGGCGCGCAGGACGCCGCGCGCTGGCACCAGCGCTGGCGGATGTTCTGGATGGCCTGCGCCGAACTGTTCGGCTACGAGGGCGGCCGCCAGTGGCTGGTCGCCCACTACCGCTTCAGCAAGTAAGCGTCGCGCTCGGCTGGCAGGAAGCCGCGGCGGCCGGGGCCGCGGCGGGCGCGTCCGCGGGCGCGGACTGGGCGCTGCCGCCGGGCTTGCCGGTGGCGACGCGGATGCCCTTGGCCTTCATCCACGCATCGAACTCTTCGGCGGTCATGCGACGGCCGTTCTGGTTCATGTCGAAGCGCCAGGGCGAATTGTCGAACTGCGTCTTCTGCACGTAACCGTCCGCCGGCGCGGCGGCGGCCGGCGCGGCCGGCGCCGGGGCCGGGCGGCGCAGGCGCTGCACGTAGGCCACCGCGTTGATCTCGAGGCAGCTGGCCGCGGGCGTGGCGTAGCGCATCTCCGGGGCCGGCACCGAAGCCGGAAGCGGCGCGAGCACCGAAGCCTGGCAGGCCGGGCCGGCGGCCGCGGCGAGGGACGGAAGGCAGAGCGCGAGCAGCGCGAGCGAGGCGTGTTTCATCTGGCACCGGCGGGGGAACGGACTGGGCCAAGCTTAGGCGCGCAATGGCGGCGACGCAATCACGGCGGCCAGAAAAACGAAGCCCGGCACAAGGCCGGGCTTCGCGTGTTGCTTTCGAGCGTAGTGCTTAGTTCTGCACGTTCAGCTCGGTGCGGCGGTTGCGCGCACGACCCTCGGCGGTGTCGTTGGTGTCGATCGGACGGCTCTCGCCGAAGCCGTTCGGACCCACCAGGCGGCCGGCGTCGATGCCCTTGCCGGTCAGGTAGTTGTACACCGTGCGGGCGCGACGCTCGGACAGGCCCTGGTTGTACTGCTCGGTACCGACCGAGTCGGTGTGGCCGGCGACTTCAACGCGCAGCTGCGGGTACTTCTGCAGGATCGACACGGCCTCGTCGAGGATCGCCACGGCGTCCGGACGCAGGGTGTCCTTGTCGAAGTCGAAGTTCACGCCCTTGAGGTCGATGGTCAGCGGCACCGGGCAGCCGTCCGGACCGATGGCCTGGCCGGCAACCGAACCCGGGCACTTGTCGTCGCAGTTGTTCACGCCGTCGCCGTCGTCGTCGAGGTCGGCGCAGGTGACCTGCGGCTTCGGCTCTTCCGGCACGACCGGGGCCGGCAGGTCGCCGAGCTTCACGAGCACGGTCAGCTGGGCCAGCAGGTCGGTGAAGGTGTCCGAACCCGGGGCGATGACGGAGGTGTCGTCGGTCACGCCGCGGGCGGCCACTTCGGCGCGCAGCGCGTAACGGCCGTAGTCAGCCTGCAGGCCGGCGCCGATGGTGGCGGCGATGGCGGAGTCCTCACGCTGGCCCGGCGAGTTCGGGCTCGGGAAGTTGTCGAACTCCTCCTCGACGCGCTGGGTGCCGATGCCGAAGCGGAAGAACGGGTTCCAGTTGCGGCCTTCCTTCAGCAGGTGGTAGCGCGCGTCGAGCGACAGGCCGTACTGGCTGAAGTTGAGGTCGCTGCTGCCGATCTGGGGGTTCTGGTAGTTCAGCTCGGCATCGATCGACCAGTTCGGGGTGACGAACTTGCCGAAGCCGAGGGTGACGAACGGGACGTCGCCGGTGCCGCGGTCGTCGTCCTGGACGTTGCCGCCCACGCCGCCGCTCACGTACCAACGATCATCGAAGTCCTGCGCCATCGCGGACTGGGTGAACGCCATGGCGCCCAGGAGGGCACAGCACAGGAGTTTCTTCTTCATGATTTGCTCCATTGATTCGACGGGGGAATTGCTTCAACGCTGCGGACCTTGGGTATCTGGCTTCGCGGCGCTTGGCGCCTGGAAAACTTAACGACCCGAAAGTTAACGGGAATCTAACAAAGGCTGACGATCACTGCAAGCGCGGGTTTCAGGGCGTGAAGAGCTCCATGAAGCGGTGGATGGGGGTGGCCTCGAACCGGGAGGTGTCCCCGGTCAGGTCCAGCACCTGCCGGACCCGCTTGGCCGGGAGCTGGCCCGCAATGGCCGACTCGAACTTGGCCAGCAGGGCCGGGATGCCCTCCCCCCGGCGCTCGCGGTGGCCGATGGGGGTATCCACCGCCACCCGGCCGGTGGAGCTGCCGTCCTTGAAGAAGACCTCGACGGCATTGCCGATGTAGCGCTTGTCCGGGTCGTTGTAGTCGCGGGTGAAGCCCGGGTTCTCGCGGACCTCCATGCGCGCCCGCAGGGCGTCGATGCGCGGGTCGGCGGCCACGGCGTCCAGGTAGTCCTCGGCCGTGAGGCGGCCGAAGATGAGCGGCACGGCCACCATGTACTGCAGGCAGTGGTCGCGGTCGGCCGGGTTGTGCAGCGGGCCGGTCTTGTCGATGATCCGCGCCCCTGCTTCCTGGGTCTCGATCACGACCCGCTCGACCTGGTCGATCCGGCCGGCCACCCTGGCATGCAGCTGCATGGCGCACTCGACCGCCGTCTGGGCGTGGAATTCGGCCGGATGGCTGATCTTGAACAGGATGTTCTCCATCACGTAGCTGCCAAAGCTGCGCTCGAACTCGAACTCGCGCCCCTTGAAGGCCACGTCGGCGAAACCCCACTGCCTGGCGCTGATGGCGCCCGGGTAGCCCACGCAGCCCTTCATGGCGTTGAGCGCATGCACCACCGCGCGGCGGCAGGCGTCGCCGGCGGCCCAGCCCTTGCGCGGGCCGGCATTGGGGGCGTGGCGGTAGACCCGCAACGCGCCGCCGTCGGCCCAGCTGTGGCTGACGGCGTTGACGATTTCCTCCTTGCCGCCGCCCAGCATGTGCGTGGCGATGGCGCTCGAGGCCAGGCGCACCAGCACGACGTGGTCGAGGCCCACCTTGTTGAAGCTGTTCTTGAGCGCGTAGCAGCCCTGGATCTCGTGGGCCTTGATCGCCCAGGTCAGGATGTCGCGCACGGTGATGGGCTTGCCGTTCTCGCGCTCGGCCTTGCGGCTGAGGTAGTCGCCCATCGCCAGGATGGTGCCCAGGTTGTCCGAAGGGTGGCCCCATTCGGCCGCCAGCCAGGTGTCGTTGAAGTCGAGCCAGCGCACCAGCGTGCCGATGCTGTAGGCCGCCTGGGCCGGGTCGAGCTCGTGGCAGGTGCCCGGCACGCGGGCGCCGCCCGGCAGCGTGGCACCCGGCACCACCGGCCCGACGTGCTTGACGCACTCGGGGTGGCGCAGGGCCAGCATGGCGCAGGCCAGCGAGTCGAGCAGCATGTAGCGCGCCGTCGTGTAGGCCTCGGACGACCCGATGTAGTAGTCGGTGACGTAGTTGGCGATGTCGACCATGGACTGGTCGGGTTCGGGTCGCTTGGCGGAGCGGGGGTCGTGGGCGGTCATGGACGGTCCGTGCTGGCGAGGGCGAACGAAAGGTATGGTGCCAGAAGCATGAACGGATGTCGGCGTCGCACGCGGACGCCGCCGGCGCGCCCGCCTTGTCCGCGGGCGCCGGAACGGGCAAGGTGCCCGGAGTCGTTCCGCCCGCCAGAACCATGTCCAGCACGCCCTACCCGCACCTTTTCCAGCCGCTCGACCTCGGCCACTGCACCCTGCCCAACCGCGTCCTGATGGGCTCGATGCATACCGGGCTGGAGGACCACGCCCGCGATTTCCCCAAGCTGGCGGCGTACTTCCGCGAGCGCGCCGAGGGCGGCGTGGGCCTGATGGTCACCGGCGGCATCGCCCCGAACCTGGTGGGCTGGCTCAAGCCCTTCGCCGGCAAGCTCAGCTGGCCCTGGGAGGTGCACAAGCACCGCATCGTCACCCGGGCCGTGCACGAGGCCGGCGGGCGCATCTGCCTGCAGATACTGCATGCAGGCCGCTACGCGGCGCACCCGCTGCTGGTGTCGGCCTCCAAGGCCAAGGCGCCGATCAGCCCGCTCACGCCGCGCGCGCTCACCGCCTGGGGCGTCGAGCGGCAGATCCGCGCCTTCGTCAACACCGCGCGCCTGGCCCGCGAGGCCGGCTACGACGGCGTCGAGGTGATGGGCTCGGAGGGCTACCTCATCAACCAGTTCCTGGCCGCGCGCACCAACAAGCGCCGGGACGACTGGGGCGGCACGCCGGAGAAGCGCATGCGCTTCGCGGTCGAGATCGTCCGCCGCATCCGCGAGGCGGTGGGTCCGGACTTCATCCTCATCTACCGCCTCTCGATGCTCGAACTGGTCGAGGGCGGCTCGGCCTGGGACGAGATCGTGATGCAGGCCAGGGCCATCGAGGCCGCCGGCGCCAGCATCATCAACACCGGCATCGGCTGGCACGAGGCCCGGGTGCCGACCATCGCCACCTCGGTGCCGCGCGGCGCCTTCGCCGGCGTCACCGCCAAGCTCAAGCCGCACGTCTCGCTGCCGCTGGTGGCCACCAACCGCATCAACATGCCCGAGGTGGCCGAGGCCATCCTCGCCGGCGGCCAGGCCGACATGGTCTCGATGGCGCGCCCGCTGCTGGCCGACCCGGCCTGGGTGAACAAGGCCCGCGAGGGCCGCCGCGACGACATCAACACCTGCATCGCCTGCAACCAGGCCTGCCTGGACCACGTGTTCGTCAACAAGCGCGCCAGCTGCCTGGTCAACCCGCGCGCCTGCGCCGAGACCGAGCTCAACTACCTGCCCGTGCAGGTGGCCAAGAAGATCGCCGTGGTCGGCGCCGGCCCGGCCGGCCTGGCCTGCGCCACCGTGGCGGCCGGGCGCGGCCACCAGGTGACCCTGTTCGACTCCGCGGCCGAGATCGGCGGCCAGTTCAACCTGGCCAAGACGATCCCGGGCAAGGAAGAGTTCCACGAGACCCTGCGCTACTTCGGCAAACAGATCGAAACCACCGGCGTCGAGCTGCGCCTGGGCCAGCGCGTGGGCACCGCCGAGCTGGCCAACGCCGGCTTCGACGCCGTGGTGCTGGCCACCGGCATCCGGCCGCGCAAGGTCGATTTCCCCGGCGCCGACCACCCCAAGGTGGTGAGCTACCTCGACGTCCTGCAGGGCCGGGTGGTGCCGGGCCGCAAGGTGGCCATCATCGGGGCCGGCGGCATCGGCTTCGACGTGGCCGAGTTCCTGGTCCACGAGGGCCACTCGCCCAGCCTCGACACCGGCCGCTGGATGGCCGAATGGGGCGTGGCGCCGGATTTCGAGGGCCCCGGCGGCCTGGCCGCGCCCCGCCCCGAGGCGCCGGCGCGCGAGCTGTGGCTGCTGCAGCGCAGCCCCGGCAAGCCCGGCGCCCGCCTGGGCAAGACCACCGGCTGGATCCACCGGGCCGCCCTAAAGGCCAAGGGCGTGCAGGCCCTGGGCGGCGTGGAGTACCTGGGCGTGGACGACACTGGCCTGCGCATCCGGGTCGACGGCCGCGAGCAGCTCCTGCCGGTCGACCACGTGGTCGTCTGCGCCGGCCAGGAGCCGCTGCGCGAGCTGCTCGAGCCGCTGCAGGTGGCCGGCGTGCAGGCCCACCTGATCGGCGGCGCCGACGTGGCCGCGGAGCTCGACGCCAAGCGCGCCATCGACCAGGGCAGCCGCCTGGCCGCGGCACTCTGAGTAGTTACTCCAATACAAATCAAAGGCTTGGCGAAGGCCGTTCAGGCAAGGTTCGGTTTTCCCCCGTAGTATGCGCCGCTGGACACGGCGCCCGGCCTCGGGCCGCGCCGTCAAACGGCCCCGCAGCGCATGGCTTGGCGGGGATTCCAGGGGGTCGCCCAACCTGACCCGCGACCCCGGAATGCGAGCCCGGCTCGTCCATCCCCAAAACGCCAGGCCGCACGGCCCCTCCCTGCCCGTTCCATCAAGCAGGCCCGCCCTCGGGCGGACGGGAAAGTGCGGCGCAACGGAGCAAGGAGTTCCGCCATGAAGCTGTCTTTCGTCCTTTGGCTGGCCTCGATCCTTCCCCAGCCAGCCGCCGACCCGCTGTGCCTGGCGACGACGGTCTACCTCGAGGCCCGCAACCAGTCCGAGCTGGGCCAGCGCGCCGTGGCCGAGGTCGCCCTGCGCCGCCGCGACAGCGGCCAGTGGGGGGACTCGATCTGCGAGGTGGTCACCGCCCGCAAGCAGTTCGCGCCCACCATCGTCCACCCCGGCCTTCGGATGAAGAACCTCGAGGCCTGGGAACGGGCCGTGCAGGTCGCCTTCCAGGCCCAGGCCGACTGGCAGTTGCCGCCCGGCGAGCGCCGGGAAGTGGTGCCCGGGGCCAGCCACTTCGCCGCCCTGGACCTGGCCAACCCGGCCTGGGCCAGCGCCCCGCGGGTGGCGACCATCGGCGACCACACCTTCTTCCGGGTCCAGCGCCTGACTCCGCCGGCGCAGCCGCCGGCCCCGGCGCTAGTGGTGGCCTCCGGCCCGGCCACGACCCAGCGCATGGCGCCCTGAGGCGCCCCCGCCGGCTAGGCGACGCCCGGCACCAGCAGGACGTCGCAGGGCAAGCGGTGCGTGGCGAACAGGGCCGTACTGCCCAGCAGGTTTGCCTCCCAACGCGCCCGCGGACGCGAGCCCAGCACCACCAGGTCGATCTGCGCTTCTTCCACGAAGGCCGCGAGCACGGCCGCGGGCGGGCCTTCGCGCACGGCGCGGGTGGGCGCGACGGCGAGGCCCAGCGCTGACTCGAACACCTGCAGCCGGCGCAAAGCCAGCTCGCGGGCTTCGCGATGGAACGCCTCGCGGGTCTCGGGTCGCGCGTGGGCGAAGGCCATGTTGCGGTCGGGCGGGATTTCGATGGCGTGCAGCAGGTGGAAATCGGCCCCCGGCGCCAGCCTGAGCCCGAGCCTGGCGGCATGCAGCGAGGGCTCGCCGAGATCGGTGGCCAGCGCAACCCGCCGGTAGGCCTGGCCGCCTCCCTGCCGTGCCAGCAGGACCGGCAGCGCGCCCGCGCGCAGCACCCGGTCGGCCGTCGAGCCCAGCAACCCCTGGCGCAGCCCGGTTTCACCCTGCGCGCCCATCACCACCACGCCGCGCTCCCCCTCGTGCAACAACTGCGGCAGCAGCGCCGGCAGCGTGCCGTCGAGCACTTCGTAATCGACGTCGGCCACGCCGGCTTCGAGCAGGCGCTCGCGCTCGCGGGACAGCCGCGAGCCGGCCGTGCGGCGCGCGAGTTCGATCGAGAACTCGCCCTTCAGCCCCTGCGCCATCCGTTCGATCCAGTCGCCATCGCCGAGCGCGTGCAGCAGGCGCAAATGCCAGCCGAGGCCGCGCGCCAGGGCCGCGGCACGCTCGGTCGCGAGGCCGGCGGGCTCGGAAAAGTCGGTGGCGGCGATGAGTACGTCGCTTGCAGAAGTCATGGCGGGCCGGCGCCTCGCGGCGCCTTTGTGTCCAGGGGCGGGTGCCTGCCCTAAACTGCCCGCTGGCATACGTGACGGTCAAGGGCGGACAGATGGATCAAGGTTTGGCGCAGGTGCTCTTGTTGCTCGGTGCGGCCATCGCCAGCTTCCTGGCCTGCCAGCGACTGCGCATCCCGACCAGCCTGGCCTACCTCGCGGTCGGCGTCGTGCTGGGGCCGGCCACCATGGGTCCCGTGGTCGACGGCACGATGATCCGGCTGTTCGCCGAGTTCGGCATCGTCTTCCTGCTTTTCACCATCGGCCTGAACTATTCGCTGCCGCAGCTCAATGCCCTGCGCGGCCGGGTGCTTTCGCTGGGCACCGCGCAGGTGGGCCTGACGACGCTGATCGTGGGCCTGCTGGCCTGGCTCGCCGGCGCCGACCCGGTGGCCGCGTTCGTGATCGGCGCGATCTTCGCGCAGTCGTCCACCACGATGATCAGCAAGCAGCTGTCCGACCAGGCCGAGGAAAACTCGCCGCACGGACGGCTGGGCACGGCGATGTCGGTGTTCCAGGACGTGACGGCCGTGCCCTTCATCGTCGTCATCCCGGTGCTGGGCACCGCGGTGGGCGCCGCCGCCATCGGCATGCTGATCGGCTCCGCGCTGGCCAAGGCGGCGATCGCGACGCTGCTGGTGTTCTTCGCCGGGCGCTGGCTGCTCAAGCCCCTGTTCCGCTCCGTGACGCGGCAGCGCTCGGCCGAGGCGTTCACCCTGACCGTGCTCTTCGTGTCGCTGGGCGCCGGCGCGGTGACCGACTCCCTGGGCCTGTCGCTGGCCTTCGGCGCCTTCCTGGCCGGCATGGTGCTCGGCGAGACCGAGTTCCGCCACCAGGTCGAGGCCACCATCCGGCCGTTCCGCGACGTGCTGCTGGGCCTGTTCTTCATCGGCATCGGGATGCTGTTCGATCCCGCGGCCCTGCCGGCGGTCTGGGCCTGGGCCCTGGCCGGCGCCTGCCTGCTGCTGGCGAGCAAGACCCTGCTGGTGGCGGCGCTGGTGCGGCGCGCGGGGCTGCCCATCGAATCGGCCTGGCGCACCGGCCTGATCGTGGCGGTGGGCGGTGAGTTCGGACTGGCGCTGCTGGCGCTGGGCCTGGCGGGCGGGGCGCTGGACGACTTCCAGGGGCAGGTTGCCTTCACCGCCGTGCTTTTCTCCTTCATCCTCGGCCCGGTGCTGATCCGCTTCAATGCGCCGATCGCCCGGGCCCTGACCCCCAAGCGGCTCGAAAGCGCCGCCGAGGCGCCGGTGGTCGGCGTGGCCGCGGACAGCCTGGACCAGCACGTCATCATCTGCGGCTATGGACGCATCGGCCAGAGCGTGGGCCACATCCTCGAGCAGGAAGGCATCGCCTGGGGCGCGATGGACCTGGACCTGGCCAAGGTGCGGCAGGCGCGCAAGGCCGGCGAGCCGGTGTTCTACGGCGATGCCTCCGATCCGGCGATGCTCGAGTCGATGGGCCTCGACCGCGCCCGCCTCGTCGTGATCAGCAACGACGACACCAAGGCCAGCCTGCGCGTGCTGGCCCACGTCAGGGCGCGCCACCCCCGCCTGCCCGTGATGGTGCGCACCCGCGACGACAGCCACCACCAGGCGCTGGCCGAGGCCGGCGCCAGCGAGGTGGTGCCGGAGACGCTGGAGGCCGGGCTGATGATCGCCACGCACGTCCTGGACCGCCTGCAGGTGCCGCCGGCGCGCATCCTCGAGCTGGTCGAGCGCCAGCGCGCCGCACACTACCCGCTGCTGCGCGCGCGCTTCGCCGGCGAAGTCGACGGCGCCGAGCACGCCGAGCAGCTTGAGCCGGTGTCGCTGGCGAGCGGTTGCCAGGCCTGCGGCAAGTCGCTGCGCGAGCTGGGCTTGGCCGATGGCACCGCGACCGCGATCGTGCGCGATGGCGAGCGCCTGCTCGACCCCTCCCCGGACACCGTGCTTGCCGACGGCGACACCGTGGTGCTGCGCGGCCCGGAGGACGTGGTCGCCCGGGCCAGCAGCCGCCTGCAGGGCCGCTGAGGGCCCTCAGCGCTTTTCGATCGGCACGAACTCGCGGTCCTCGGGACCGGTGTAGTTGGCGCTCGGGCGGATGATCTTGCCGTCGATGCGCTGCTCGATCACGTGCGCGCTCCAGCCGGAGGTGCGGGCGATGACGAACAGCGGGGTGAACAGCGGGGTCGGCACGCCCATCATGTGGTAGGCCGAGGCGCTGTACCAGTCGAGGTTGGGGAACATCTTCTTGAGGTCCATCATCAGCGTCTCGATGCGCTCGCTGACGTCGAACAGGACCTGGTTGCCGCCTTCCTTGCACAGCTTGCGGCTGATCTCCTTGATGATCGGGTTGCGCGGGTCGCCGATGGTGTACACCGGGTGGCCGAAGCCGATGACGATTTCCTTGCGCTCCACGCGGGCGCGGATGTCGGCCTCGGCCTCGTCGGCGCTGCCGTAGCGGGCGATGATGTCCATCGCCACTTCGTTGGCGCCGCCGTGCTTGGGGCCGCGCAGCGCGCCGATGGCGCCGGTGATGCAGCTGAACAGGTCGCTGCCGGTGCCGGCGATGACGCGCGCGGTGAAGGTGGAGGCGTTGAACTCGTGCTCGGCGTAGAGCACCAGCGACTGGTCGAGCGCGCGCGCATGCGACTCGCCCGGCGGCTGGCCGTGCAGCAGGTGCAGGAAGTGGCCGGCGATGGTGTCGTCGTCGGTCTCGACCTCGATGCGGCGGCCGTTGCGGGTGAAGTGCCACCAGTACAGCAGCATCGAGCCGAAGCTGGCCATCAGGCGGTCGGCGATGTCGCGGGCCTCGGCGACCGGGTGGCCCTCGCGCTCGGGCAGCACGGTGCCCAGCACCGAGCAGCCGGTGCGCAGCACGTCCATCGGGTGGGCATTGGCCGGCACCAGCTCCAGGGCCTCGGTGACGATGGCCGGCAGGCCGCGCAGGCGGCGCAGCTTGGCCTTGTAGGCCCGGAGCTGGCTGGCGGTGGGCAGGCTGCCGTGGACCAGCAGGTGGGCCACTTCCTCGAAGCCGGCCCGGGTGGCCAGGTCGTGGATGTCGTAGCCGCGGTAGTGCAGGTCGTTGCCGCTGCGGCCGACGGTGCACAGGGCGGTGTTGCCCGCGGCCGTGCCGGACAGGGCGACGGACTTCTTGGCCTTGGGAAGGACTTGCTCGGTCATGGGAGCCTCCGGGAAAAACCTGATTATAGAAGCTTGCCGCCGTCTAGAATCCCGCCTTCGACCCCAACCCGCCCTTCCACCCCATCCCGGCCCCGCCATCCATGACCGCCTTCCTCGCCCGCCTGCTCGCCCACCGCGCCACCGAACGCTTCATCCTGGCCCTGATCCTGGTCAATGCCGTCGTCCTGGGCCTGGAGACCGAACCCGCGGTCGTCGCCCGCTGGGGCGGCGTGCTCAAGGTCGTCGACACCTTCGCCCTGTCGGTGTTCGTGCTCGAGCTGCTGGCCAAGCTGGTCGTGCACCGGCTGCGCTTCTTCCGCGACCCCTGGAACGTGTTCGACTTCGTGGTGGTGGGCATCGCCCTGCTGCCCACCAGCGGCCCGCTGGCGGTGCTGCGCGCCCTGCGCGTGCTGCGCGTGCTGCGCCTGGTGACCGTGGTGCCCTCGCTGCGCCGCGTGGTCGGCGCCCTGCTGGGCGCCCTGCCCGGCATGGGCTCGATCGTGATGCTGCTGGGCCTGATCTTCTACGTCGGCGCGGTGATGGCCACCAAGCTCTACGGCGGCACCTTCCCGCAGTGGTTCGGCGACGTGCCGGCCTCGCTCTACACGCTCTTCCAGGTGATGACGCTCGAGTCGTGGTCGATGGGCATCGTGCGCCCGGTGATGGACGTGCACCCGCAGGCCTGGCTGTTCTTCGTGCCCTTCATCCTGGCCACCAGCTTCACCGCCCTGAACCTGTTCATCGGCGTGGTGGTGTCGGCGATGCAGTCGGAAATCGACGCCGAGCGCAAGAAGACCGTGGAGGACGCCGTCTCGCACGCCGAGGAGCCGCTGGTGGCCGAGGTCAAGGCGCTGCGCGAGCAGGTGGCCCTGCTCGCGGCGCGACTGGAGCGCTGAGGCCCCGGGGGCGGCTGGCCTCAGCCGCCCTTCTTCGCGAACAGGGCGTCGAGCTTGCCCTCGAAGGCGTGGTAGCCGATGCGGTCGTAGAGCTCCTCGCGGGTCTGCATCGTGTCGAGCACGGCCTTCTGGTGGCCATCGCGGCGGATGGCCTCGTACACGGCTTCGGCGGCCTTGTTCATCGCCCGGAACGCCGACAGCGGGTAGAGCTGGATGGCGACGCCCACCGAGGCGAGTTCCTCGCGGGTGAACAGCGGCGTCTTGCCGAACTCGGTGATGTTGGCCAGCACCGGCACCTTCACCGCCTCGACGAAGCGGCGGTAGGTGTCGAGGTCGTACGAGGCCTCGGCGAAGATGCCGTCGGCACCGGCCTCCACGCAGCGCACCGCGCGCTCGATGGCGGCGTCCACGCCGTGCACCTGGATGGCGTCGGTGCGGGCGATGAGGAAGAAGTCCGGATCGGTCTTCGCATCGGCCGCGGCCTTGACGCGGTCCACCATTTCCTCGGTGCCCACCACTTCCTTGCCCGGGCGGTGGCCGCAGCGCTTGGCGCCGACCTGGTCCTCGATGTGGCAGGCGGCCGCGCCGGCCTTGATCAGCGACTTGACCGTGCGCTCGATGTTGAAGGCGCTGGGGCCGAAGCCGGTATCGATGTCCACCAGCAGCGGCAGGTCGCAGACGTCGGTGATGCGGCGAGTGTCGATGAGCACGTCCTCCAGGCCGCTGATGCCCAGGTCCGGCAGGCCCAGCGAACCGGCGGCCACGCCGCCGCCGCTGAGGTAGATGGCGCGGTAACCGGCGCGTTTGGCCAGCAGGGCGTGGTTGGCGTTGATGGCGCCGATCACCTGCAGCGGCGATTCGGCGGCGAGGGCGGCGCGGAAACGCGCACCGGCGGAGTTCGGGTTCGACATGGGGCTACCTCATAAGCAGAAGGCGGCCCGGGGGCCGCCTTCGATTGGATCAGAGCAGGTGGGCGACGCCTGCGCGCTCTTCCTCGAGCTCGGCCAGGGTCTTGTCCATCATCGAGCGCGAGTACTCGTCGATTTCCAGGCCCTGCACGATCTCGTACTTGCCGTCCTTGCAGACGACCGGGAAGCCGTACATCACGTCCTTGGGGATGCCGTAGCTGCCGTCCGACGGAATGCCCATCGTGGCCCACTTGCCGTTCGTGCCCAGCACCCAGTCGCGGACGTGGTCGATGGCGGCATTGGCGGCCGAAGCGGCCGAGCTCAGGCCGCGGGCTTCGATGATGGCCGCGCCGCGCTTGCCGACCACCGGGATGAAGGTGGCGCGGTTCCACTCTTCGTCGCCGATCTTGTCCTTGAGCGAGGCGCCGCCGACGGTGGCGAAGCGGTAGTCGGGGTACATGGTCGGGCTGTGGTTGCCCCAGACGACCAGCTTCTCGATGTCGGCCACCGCCACGCCGGCCTTGGTGGCCAGCTGCGAAAGGGCGCGGTTGTGGTCCAGGCGCAGCATGGCGGTGAAGTTGCGCGGATCGAGGTCCGGCGCCGACTTCATGGCGATGTAGGCGTTGGTGTTGGCCGGGTTGCCCACCACCAGCACCTTCACGTTGCGCGAGGCGACGGCGTTGAGCGCCTTGCCCTGCACGGTGAAGATCTCGGCGTTCTTGAGCAGCAGGTCCTTGCGCTCCATGCCCGGGCCGCGCGGCATGGCGCCGACCAGCAGGGCCACGTCGGCGTCCTTGAAGGCCACCATCGGGTCATCGGTGCCGACCATGCCGGCCAGCAGCGGGAACGCGCAGTCCTCGAGCTCCATCATCACGCCGCGCAGGGCGGCCTGGGCCTTTTCCATCGGCAGCTCGAGCATCTGCAGGATGACCGGCTGGTCCTTGCCGAGCATCTCGCCCGAGGCGATGCGGAACAGCAGCGAATAACCGATCTGGCCAGCGGCACCGGTGACGGCGACGCGAACGGGGGTCTTCATGAAAGGCTCCTTACGAAAGTTCTGCGAAGAATTCCTGGATCCGCTGCAGGCCCTTGGGCAGCTGCTCGGTCGGGCAGGTGTAGCTGATGCGCAGCGCGTGCGGCTCGCCGAAGGCCGAGCCGGGCACGCAGGCCACGCCCTTGGCTTCGAGCAGCGCGGCGCAGAAGTCGACGTCGTTGGCGATCTTCACGCCATTGTGCGACTTGCCGAAGGCGCAGCTGACGTCCGGGAACACGTAGAACGCGCCCTGCGGCTTCGGGCAGACGACGCCCGGGATGGCGTTCATGGTGTCCACCACCAGGTCGCGCTTGGCCTGGAACTCGGCGCACTTGCCGTTGGGCACGTCCTGCGGGCCGGTGAGCGCGGCGATGGCCGCAGCCACCACCACTTCCGGCAGGTTGGTGATGTGGGTCGAGTTGAGCACCGTCAGCGCCTTGGCCACCACTTCCGGGCCGGCCATGAAGCCGACGCGCCAGCCGGGCATGCCGTAGGTCTTCGACAGCGAGTCGACGAACACCACGCGCTCGCGCAGCTCCGGGCGGGCCTGCACGAAGTTGTGGTAGCCCAGGCCGTCGAACACCATCGTGTTGTAGATGTCGTCGGTGATGACCCAGGTGTCGGGGTGCCTGGCGACGACGTCGGCCAGCGCCGCGATTTCCTCGCGGGTGTAGACCATGCCGGTGGGGTTGTTCGGGTTGTTGAACAGGAACACCTTGGGCTTGGTCGCCAGCGCGGCGTCGAGCTGGGCCGGGGTGAGCTTGTAGTCCTGGCTGGCCGGGCACGGCAACTCGAGGATCTTCGCGTTGAGCACCTCGGCGATGTCGGCGTAGGTGGTCCAGTACGGCGTGGCGTAGGCGATGGTGTCGCCTTCGTCCAGCAGGGCCTCGGCCAGGTTGTAGAGGATGTGCTTGGCGCCGATGCCGGTGGCGCAGTTCAGGCGCGTGTAGCCGCGCAGGCCCAGGCCCTCGAGGTGGTGCAGGAAGGCGTCGAGCAGCGCGTCGGAGCCGCGGTTCGAGCCGTACTGGCCGCTGTCGTTGTCCAGGGCCTGGCGGGCCGCCGCGTATACGTGCGGACCGGGCAGGAAGTTGGGGACGCCGATGGAGAAGCTGACGATGTCGCGGCCTTCGGCCTTGAGCTTCTTGGCCTTCTCGGCGACGGCCATAATGGCGCTGGGCTTGGCACGGCCCATGCGCTTGGCGAGCTGGGGCATCACGATCCTCGCGTGTCGTTGTGGCGGGATGGGAAACCCCAAAAGGATACCACGCCGCCCCCGCCCGAGGCCCCGGCCGGGGCTTGCCAGTGGCGCTGGATCAGGCATCCTGCGGCGAGGGAGGCCCGCCATGACCCAGCGCCGAAACACCCTCGCCCGCGGCTTCGCGGCCCTGCTCCTGTTCGCACTGGCCTGCGCGCCGGCCGGGGCCTACAACCAGGACCGCGTGGCGACCGACGAGGCCGGCAACCCGGTGCGCATCGCCGGCACGGTGGTGCTGGTCGAGCCCGACATCGAACTGAGCCTGGTCACCGCCGGCGGAATGCTCGAGCCGCGGCGGGAATGGTCCGATGCCGCCCGCCGGCTCTATCCGCAGGCCGTGGCGCGCCTGCTCGAGGCCAAGGGCACGGCCACCCGCCCCGCCCTGGACCTGCCCGACGACCTGCCGGCCGAATCACGCCTGGGCCAGCTGGTGCGCCTGAACGAGGCGGTGGCGATGAGCATCGCCGTCTACACCCGTCCCGGCAGCCACCTGGCCACCAAGGGCCGGCGCCTGGACTGGACCCTGGGCGACGGCGTGGCGGAACTGCGCGAGGCCACCGGCGCGGACTACGCCCTGTTCACCTATGTCCGCGACAGCTACACCAGCGAAGGCCGGGCCGCCCTGCGCGTGCTGGCCCTGCTCGCCGGCGCGGCCGTCGGCCAGGTGGTCGACATCGGCGGTGGCCAGCAGGTGGGCGTATCCACGCTCGTGGACCTGCGCAGCGGCCAGGTGGTGTGGTTCAACCTGATGGCCAACCAGACCGGCGACCTGCGCGACGCCGAGGGCGCCGAACGCACCGCCCGCCAGATGCTCACCGGGCTGCCGCTTTGAGGCCCGCGCGCGGACCCCGCTGGCTGCTGGTGCTGGCGCTCGCCGCCGGCCTGGCCGGCGCCACCAACCTGCCCGACGCCGCGCCCGGACAGCGACCGCCGCCGGGCAGCGACGAGGACGAGCTGTGGTACGCCATGGAGCGCAGCGAGCGCGAGCTGCAGCAGCACCCCGCGCTGGTGCGCGACCCGGCCCTGAACGCTTATGTGCGCGGCGTCGCCTGCAAGGTCGCGGCCGACTACTGCGACGACCTGCGCGTGTACATCGTCGAGCAGCCCTGGTTCAACGCCTCGATGGCGCCCAACGGCATGATGGTGGTCTGGACCGGCGCTCTGCTTCGCTTCCAGGACGAGTCGGAGCTGGCGCTGGTGCTGGGCCATGAATATGCGCACTTCCGCCACCGCCATTCCATCGAGCTTTGGCGCAAGACCAAGCGCGCCACCGCCTTCCTCAACTCCTTCGGCCTGCTGGCCTGGGGCGTGGGCGTAGGGCCGGCCGGGCAGCTGGCGGGCCTGGTCGGGGCGGCCTCGCTCTATGGTTATTCGCGCGAGGCCGAGCGCGAGGCCGACGTCACCGGTTTCGCCGCCGCGCTGTCCCAGGGCTACGACCCCACCGCCGGCGCGCGCCTGTGGCAGCGCATGAAGTCGGAGGAAGACGCACGCCGCTACGGCAAGCCGCTGCCGGTGTTCGCCACCCACCCGCGCACGGCCGAGCGCCTGGCCGACGTGCGCGCGGCCGGCGAAGCCGCGGTGGCGGCAGGTGCCAGCGGCGAACGGGGGCGCGAGGCCTATATCGAAGCCGTGCGCCCCTTCCTGGCCACCTGGCTCGAGCGCGAACTGGGCCGGCGCATGTACGACACCTCGGTGCAGGTGATCGCCGACCTGCGCCCGGGCGCGCCGGAGGACCTGCAGGGCCTGTACGCCTTCTGGCTCGGCGAAGCGCATCGCCGCCGCAACGACCCGGGCGACCGCGCCCAGGCGAACGAACTGTTCGCCGCCGCGCTCGACCTGCCCGGCGCGCCGCCGGCGGCCTGGCGCGAGCACGGCCTGGCCCTGCGCGACCAGGGCGACCGCGACGGCGCCCGCGCCGCGCTCACGCGTTACCTCGAGCTCGCGCCCGAGGCCGACGATGCCGCCTTCGTGCGCCAATACATCGACCAACTGGAGGCCCGGCCGTGAGCCCTGCCCTGTTTCGCGCCGCCCTGCTGGCGGCCCTGATCGTGCTGCTGGCGGCCTGCGCCGGCACCGGCGGCCGGCTGCAGTCCGCCGGCGCCGCCACCGTGTTCGACATGGCCCTCGATACCGACCTCGACTGGGCGCGGGTCAAGTCGCGCCGCCAGGAACTGTGGACCATCGACGGCGCGCCGCTCAACCAGCTGAGCATCTTCTCGAAGGTGCGGCCGGGCGAGCATGTGTTCCTGGGTGCGCGCGAGCGCCGGGCCCGGCCCGACGGCCCCTGGTTCCGCGCCGGCATGCGCCCGGACGAGGTGCGCGACGTGATGCTCGACGCGCTGCGCGGCGCCGGCTGGTCGCAGGTGGAATCGGAAAAACTGCGCCCGGCCAGCTTCGGCGGCGTGCCGGGCCTGCGCTTCGAGCTGTCGATGGCCAATGGCCGCGGCCTGCGCTACCGCGGCATGGCGGCGGCGGCCGAGCGCGAAGGCCACCTGACCGTGCTGGTGTGGGTGGCCCCGGAGGAGCACTACTACGAACGCGACGCCGCGGCGGTGGACCGGATGTTCTCGAGCCTGCGCTTCGTGCGCTGAGGGCGGGCGGGGCCGGGGCCCCGCCCGGCCCGGTTCAGGCGTCGAGCGCCTTGTTCCACTCGGCGATGCGGTCGGCCTGGGCCGTGAGCAGGGCCGAGGCGTCGCCCTCGATCTTCAGGCTCTCGATCTTGTCGCCGCCGCGCACGGCGTCGACCACGGCCTGGTCGCCGGCGCCCAGCACCTCGCCGAACACGGTGTGCTTGCCGTCGAGCCAGGGGGTGGCCACGTGGGTGATGAAGAACTGGCTGCCATTGGTGCCCGGGCCGGCGTTGGCCATCGAGAGCACGCCCGGCTTGTCGTGGCGCAGGTCGGCCCGGCACTCGTCCTCGAAGCGGTAGCCCGGGCCGCCGGTGCCGGTGCCGCGCGGGCAGCCACCCTGGATCATGAAATCGGGGATGACGCGGTGGAAGGCCAGGCCGTCGTAGAAGCCGCGCTGGGCCAGGTTGACGAAGCTGGCGACCGTGACCGGGCACTTGTCGGCGAACAGGCGGACGCGGATCGGGCCGCGGGAGGTGGTGAAGACGGCGGTCAGGGACATGGGGTGGCTCCGGATTGCGGGGACTTTCCATGGTACACTGTCAGACTAATTTTCCTACGAGAAAGCGCCCCCGGCGCCCCTTTGCATGTCCATCGAAAAGCTCCGCAACATCGCCATCGTCGCCCACGTCGACCACGGCAAGACCACTCTGGTGGACCAGCTGCTCAAGCAGTCCGGCACGTTCAGCGAGCGCGCCGTCGTCGCCGAGCGCGTGATGGACAGCAACGACCTCGAGAAAGAGCGCGGCATCACCATCCTCTCCAAGAACACGGCCATCCGCTGGAAGTCGCCGGACGGCGAGGAATACCGCATCAACATCGTCGACACCCCGGGCCACGCCGACTTCGGCGGCGAGGTCGAGCGCGTGCTGTCGATGGTCGATTCGGTGCTGATCCTGGTCGACGCCATGGACGGCCCGATGCCGCAGACCCGCTTCGTCACCCAGAAGGCCTTCGCGATGGGCTTCAAGCCGATCGTGGTGATCAACAAGGTCGACCGCCCGGGCGCCCGCCCGGACTGGGTGCTCAACCAGACCTTCGACCTGTTCGACCGCCTGGGCGCCACCGATGAGCAGCTCGACTTCACCGTGGTCTATGCCTCGGGCCTCAACGGCTACGCCGGCATGGACGAGTCGGTGCGCTCGGGCGACATGACCCCGCTGTTCCAGACCATCGTCGACAAGGTCCCGCCGCCGCCGGTCGACCTCGACGGTCCGTTCCAGATGCGCATCACCTCGCTCGACTACAACAACTACGTCGGCATCATCGGCGTGGGTCGCGTGCAGCGCGGCAAGATCCGCACCAACATGCCGGTGACCGTGGTCGACCGCGAGGGCAAGACCCGCAACGGCAAGGTGCTGCAGGTGCTGGGCTTCATGGGCCTGGAGCGCCACGAGGTGAAGGAAGCGCAGGCCGGCGACATCATCGCCATCTCCGGCGTCGAGGGCCTGGGCATCTCCGACACAATCTGCGACGTGTCGACCCCCGAGCAGCTGCCGGTGCTCACCGTCGACGAGCCGACCATCTCGATGACCTTCCAGGTCAACGACTCGCCCTTCGCCGGCAACAAGGAGCGCAGCGGCGGCAAGTTCCTCACCTCGCGCCAGCTGCGCGACCGCCTGGTGCGCGAGACCCAGCACAACGTGGCGCTCAAGGTCGAAGACACCTCCGACGCCGACAAGTTCAAGGTCAGCGGCCGCGGCGAGCTGCACCTGTCGATCCTGATCGAGACCATGCGCCGCGAGGGCTACGAGCTGGCCGTGTCGCGCCCGGAGGTGATCATCAAGGACATCGACGGCGTGAAGTCCGAGCCGATCGAGTCGCTGGTGGTCGACCTCGAGGAGCAGTACCAGGGCGGCGTGATGCAGCGCCTGGGCGAGCGCAAGGCGCTGCTGCAGAACATGGAGCCCGACGGCAAGGGCCGGGTGCGCATGGAGTTCATGATCCCGGCCCGCGGCCTGATCGGCTTCCAGACCGAGTTCCGCACCCTCACCGCCGGCACCGGCCTGCTCTTCCACGTCTTCGACCACTACGCGCCGAAGGCCGAGGGCGAGATCGGCCAGCGCCAGAACGGCGTGCTCATCTCCAACGGCCAGGGCCCGTCCCCGGCCTACGCGCAGATTGCGATGCAGGAGCGCGGCCGCCTGTTCATCGAGCCGGGCGAGGAGATCTACGAAGGCCAGGTCGTGGGCATCCACTCCAAGGACAACGACCTCACCGTCAACGCCCTTCGCGGCAAGCAGCTGACCAACTTCCGCGCCTCGGGCACCGACAAGGACGAGGGCCTCATCCCGGCCATCAAGTTCTCGCTCGAGCAGGCGCTGGAGTTCATCGACGACGACGAGCTGGTGGAAGTCACCCCGGTGGCGATCCGCCTGCGCAAGAAGCTGCGCACCGAAAGCGACCGCAAGCGCGCCTCGCGCGCGGGCTGAGCCGCGGGGCCACGGCCCCGCCGCCCCGGGCGGCCACGCGCCGCCCGGCGCTTGTTATGCTGCGACCGGACCCTCCGGAGAATCGCATGCGCCCCACCCGCCTGATGCTCGCCCTCGCCCTCGCCCTCGCCCTCGCCGCCCTGCCGGCCTTCGCCGGCGCCGAGACCCTGCCCGATCCGCGCCAGCTCATCGACCGCCACCTGGAAGCCAGCGGCGGCGCCGACGCCATCCGCAACAGTGGCGACGGCAGCGCGAAGATGTCCATCGTCGTCGCCGAAAACGGCATGCGCGGCGACATGCAGCTGTACTCGCGCGGCCGCGACATGGTGGTGAACATGACCATGGCCGGCATGGAGATCCGCAGCGGCATGGTGGGCGACATCGCCTGGTCGATCGACCCGATGCTCGGCCCGCGCCTGCTCGAGGGCAAGGAGCTTGAAGACCAGCGCCGCAACGTCGACCCCGACGTGCTCACTTTCGCCGACGAATCGATCGAGTCGATGAAGACCGTGGCCCTGGCCGACTCCGAGGGCCGCCCCTGCTACCGGGTGGAAATCCTCTGGAAAAGCGGCGACGAAACCGCGAGCTGCTTCGGCACCGACGAGGGCCTGGCGCTCTACAGCGAATCGACCTCGGTCTCGCCGATGGGCGAAATGCGCCAGACCATCCACCTCTACGACTACAAGACCCTGGGCAAGGTCCGCGTGGCCAGCCGCATGCGCTCGAGCGCCATGGGCATGACCCAGGTGATGACCATCGAGGACTACCAGGAAGGCACGCCGCCGGACGAAGTGTTCGCGCTGCCGCCGGCGATCCAGTCCCTGCTCGACGCGGGCGCGGGCGCCCAGTCCGCCGAGTGAGGCCGGTGGTGGAGTCACCGTACCGACGGGCCGGCGGCTGGCTTGCCGGCGTGGCGCTGTGCCTGGCGCTGCTGGCGCCGTCGGCCCGGGCCGACGGCTCCGCGCGCGGCGAACCACCGCACGCGGAGGAGACCTTCGAGTTCGTCTGGCAGAAGCTGCGCAGCAGCCGCTTCGACGAGGGCCGCGACAGCATCGACTGGGCCGCGCTCGAGGCCACTCACCGCCCGGCCATCACCGGCGCCGGCGACCTGGCCGCGCTGCGCCGCGAAATCAACCGCCTGCTGCAGGCGGTCGGCGTTTCGCACCTGGCGCTGATCCCGTCCGAGGCCGTGCCCGGGCCGAAGCGCAAGTCGCGCCCGCGTGCGCCCGAAGGCCAGGCCGACGTGCGCGCCGACGTGGGGCTGCAGGTGTCGCTGCTCGAAGGCGGCGTGCGCGTGGCGCGCGTGCTGCCCGGTTCGGCCGCGGCGGAGGCCGGCATCGGCACCGGCTGGACGGTCGGGGCCATCGACGATTGGCGCATGGACGAGGTGCTCGCCAGCCTCGGCGCCCTGCCCGAAGGGCGCGGCCGGCAGCTGGCCCGCCTGCAGTTCGAACTGCATGCCAATGGCCGGCTCGAGGGCCTGGTGGTGGGCGAGACCGTCGCGCTGAAACTGCGCGACGGCCGGGGGCGCGAACGCGAGGCCACGCTGGCCGCGCGTCCCAGCGATGGCACGCCGCTGCGGCTGGTGCCGGGCATGCCCGAGGAAACCGCGCGCTACAGCGCCGCGCGCGTCCCGCTCGATGGCGGCGGCTGCGCGCTGCAGGTGGCCTTCAACGTCTGGGCGCAGCCGGCCTACCAGCAGCTCGTGGCCAGCCTGCGCGAGCACGCGCGGTGCGACCGGCTGGTGCTCGACCTGCGCGGCAATCCGGGCGGGCAGATCTGGACCATCACCGCCATCGCCGGGCTGCTCTACGACAAGCCCACCCAGCTGGGCACGATGAGTACCGACAGCGGCCGCCTCAACCTCGCCGTGCTGCCGCGCCGCGTGGCGGACGACGGCAGCCCGCTGCGCACGCTGCACGGTCCGGTGGCGGTGCTGATCGACCACGGTTCGGCGAGCAGCTCGGAGATCTTCGCCGGCGGCCTGCAGGCCACGGGCCGCGCCCGCGTGTTCGGCGACACCAGCGCCGGCATGGCGCTGCCGGCGATCACGGCCCGGCTGCCGTCCGGCGACTGGCTCTACTACCCCACCGCCGACATGACCGACCCCGGGGGCCGGCGCATCGAAGGCGCGGGGGTACAGCCCGACCAGGCGGCGCGCGCCAGCGTGGCCGACCTGCTGGCAGGACGCGACCTGGCACTCGAAGCCGCCCTCGCCTGGCTGTCCGAACCAGCCTCGGACACGGCGCCCTGAGCCCGGCACGGCGACGCCGCGCGCACGCGCGCTTTGGCTAGACTCGGCGGGTCCCGTTCCGGAGCCCGCCATGCGTCCTGCCCTCGCCCTGCCCCTCCTGCTGCTGCTCGCGGCCTGCGCGCGCGAACAGGCCGATGCCCCGCCGCCGGCGCAGGAGGCGGGCGAATCGCTCGACGTGGTCGAGCTCGACGTCGCCGGCGCCGCGCAGCTGATGGCCGAAGGCCGCATAAGCAGCGAAACCCTGACCCAGGCCTATCTCGCGCGCATCGCCGAAATCGACGATGCCGGCCCCACGCTCAACGCCGTGATCGAAATCGCGCCCGATGCGCTCGATCAGGCGCGGCGCCTCGACGAGGAGCGCGCCGCCGGCAAGCTGCGCGGCCCGCTGCACGGCATCCCGGTGCTGGTGAAGGACAACATCGACGCCGCCGGCATGGTCAACTCCGCCGGCTCGCTGGCGCTGGCTTCGCACCGCCCGGCCGACGACGCCTTCGTCGTGCAGCGCCTGCGCGAGGCCGGCGCGGTGGTCATCGGCAAGACCAACCTCAGCGAGTGGGCCAACTTCCGCTCCAACCGCTCGAGCTCGGGCTGGAGTTCGCGCGGTGGCCAGACCCGCAACCCCTACGTGCTCGACCGCAATCCCTGCGGCTCGAGCTCGGGCACCGGCGCGGCCATCGCCGCCAGCCTGGCCACCGTGGGCGTGGGCACCGAAACCGATGGCTCCATCCTCTGCCCCTCGGCGGTGAACGGCCTGGTGGGCCTCAAGCCCACCGTCGGCCTGGTCAGCCGCGACGGCATCATCCCGATCTCCATCAGCCAGGACACCGCCGGGCCGATGGCGCGCACCGTCGCCGACGCCGCCGCGCTGCTGCAGGTGCTGGCCGCGCCCGACGCCACCGATCCGGCGAGCTTCGACGCCGGCACCGTCGATTACCTGGCGGGGCTGGAGGATGCCTCGCTGGCCGGCAAGCGCATCGGCGTGCTGCGCCAGGCGATGGGCCGCCACCCGGACCTCGACGCGGCCACCGAGCGCGCGCTCGAGGCCCTGCGCGCCGGCGGCGCGGAGCTGGTGGACGTGGAGGTGCCCACCTGGGGCCAGTGGGGCGGCGCCGAGTTCGAGGTCCTGCTGTACGAATTCAAGGACGGGCTGAACGCTTACCTCCGCGAAGGCAATGCGCCCGTGGCCTCGCTCGAGGCGCTGATTGCCTGGAACCGCGAGCACGCCGGCGAGGTGATGCCGATCTTCGGCCAGGAGCTGCTCGAGCAGGCCCAGGCCAAGGGCGGCGTGGACGAGCCGGCCTACCTCGAGGCGCGCGGGCGCGCGCGCCGCCTGGCGCTGGACGAAGGCCTGCTGGCGGTGCTCGACGGCCAGTCGCTCGATGCCCTGGTGGCGCCCACCACCGGGCCGGCCTGGCCGACCGACCACGTGCTGGGCGACCGCTTCCTCAGCGCCGGCTACGGCATCGCCGCCGTGGCGGGCACGCCCAGCCTGACCGTGCCGATGGGCGAGCTGCGCGGCCTGCCGCTGGGCCTGGCCTTCCTGGGCCGGCCGCGTTCGGAGGCCGAGCTGCTGGCCCTGGGCCATGCCTTCGAACAGGCCACGCGCGCCCGCAAGCCGCCGGCGTTCTCGCCGACGCTGGTGCCCTGATCCGGCGCCGGCGCCGGCACCCGGCTCAGTCGCGGGCGGGCGTGACGCCGAGGCTGCTGCGCTTGCGCACGATCAGCATGGCGATCTCGAGCGACTGCTCGTAGTTCAGGCGCGGGTCCACGGTGGAGCGGTAGGCGCGCGCCAGGTCGGTGTCGGTGAGCTCGCGGGCGCCGCCGGTGCACTCGGTGACGTTCTCGCCGGTGAGCTCGAGGTGCACGCCGCCCAGGCGCGTGCCGGCGGCCGCGTGCAGGTCGAAGGCCGCCTCGAGCTCGCCGCGGATGTTGTCGAAGCGACGGGTCTTGAAGCCGTTGCTGGCGCTCTCGGTGTTGCCGTGCATCGGGTCGCAGATCCACAGCACGCGGCGGCCTTCGCGGCGCACCGCCTCGAGCAGCGGCGGCAGCTTCTCCGCCACCTGCGCGGCGCCCATGCGGTGGATCAGGGCCAGGCGGCCGGGCTCGTCGTCGGGGTTGAGCACGTCCACCAGCTTCATCAGCTGCTCGGGCGTGACCGAAGGGCCGATCTTCACCGCCACCGGGTTGCGCAGGCCGCGGAAGTACTCCACGTGCGCGCCGTCGAGCGCGGCGGTGCGCATGCCGATCCACGGGAAGTGGGTGGAGAGGTTGAACCAGCCCCACTGGCGCGGCACCTGCCGCGTCAGCGCCTGCTCATAGGGCAGCAGCAGGGCTTCGTGCGAGGTGTAGAAGTCGGCGCGGTTGAGGTTGTGCAGCGCCTCGCCGGAAATGGTTTCCATGAAGCGCACAGCGTCGCCCACGGCGGCCACCATGCGCTGGTATTCGGCCGACAGCGGCGAGTGGCCGACCCAGCCCAGGTCCCAGTACTCGGGGTGGTGCAGGTCGGCGAAACCGCCGTCGACGAGGGCGCGCACGAAGTTCATCGTCATCGCCGAGCGCGCGTGGCCCTTGACCATGCGGCGCGGGTCGGGCGTGCGCGCGACGGGGTCGAACTCGGGGCGATTGATGAAGTCGCCGCGGTAGCTGGGCAGCGAGACGCCGTCCTTCTCCTCCATGTCGGCCGAGCGCGGCTTGGCGTACTGGCCGGCGAAGCGGCCCACGCGCACCACCGGCAGGCGCAGGCCGTGCACGAGCACCAGGCTCATCTGCAGCAGCACCTTCAGGCGATTGGACACCAGGGCCGACTCGCAGTCGGCGAAGGACTCGGCGCAGTCGCCGCCCTGCAGCAGGAAGCGCTTGCCTTCCTGGGCCTCGGCCAGCTGCTTCTTGAGCGAGAGGATCTCCCAGGACGTGACCAGCGGCGGCAGCCGGCTTAGCTCGGCCTCGACCTCGGCCAGGGCCGCGGCGTCGGGATAGACGGGCTGCTGCGTGGCCGGCCGCGCCCGCCAGCTCGCCGGCGTCCAGTCGCCGGGAACGGATACGGTTTGCAGGTTGCGGTCGGTCGCGCTCATTGGGGGTGTCACCCGTGCTTGGTTGGGAAATGCACGGTGATGATGCCACAGGGGTCGCGAGGCCCCCGTGCAGGCGACGCGACGAACCGTATCAGCGGTGGCGCCAACCGGCCCAGAGGGCGGCCACGCCCAGGCCGACGAACCAGGCCAGGGTCCAGGCCGGCATCGACAGGCCGAGGAAGGTCCAGTCCACCTTGGCGCACTCGCCGGAACCGGCGAGCACGCTCGAGAGCGCCTTGAACGGGCCCTGGGCCTCGATCATGTATTCCAGGCCCATCGAGGTGCACAGCGGCACGTCGCTGGGCGGCAGCGACTGCAGCCAGACGTGGCGGCCGGCGACGCCTGCGCCCGCGGCCGCAGGCAGCAGCACGCCCACGCCGTAAAGGCGGCGGCCCCAGCGGCCTTTCGGCGAATGCAGCGCGCCGAGCAGGAACACCAAACCCATGCCGGCGAAGGCCAGCCGCTGCAGGATGCACAGCGGGCAGGGCTGCATGAGCATGCCGAACTGCACGTACAGCGCGTAGACGAGCAGCGCCACGCACAGCGCGAAACCGGTGAAGTACTGGGCCCGGAAGCCCCAGGCGAAGGGATTGGCGTTCATGCGGATGCTGGGCCTTGCGAAGTCGACAGACTAACCGACCGCGGGCCGGGCGCGAAGTTCTCCGGCCGGAAAACAAGACCCCGGCCGGGGCCGGGGTCCTGGGGTCTTGCCTTCGAGCGCGGCTTACTCGGCCGCTTCGGTGGCGCCCTGCGGGCGATCGACGAGTTCGACGTAGGCCATCGGGGCGTTGTCGCCCGGACGGAAGCCGCACTTGAGGATGCGCAGGTAGCCGCCGGGACGGGCCTGGTAACGCGGGCCCAGCTCGACGAACAGCTTGCCCACCGCTTCCTTGTCACGCAGGCGCGACATGGCGAGGCGGCGGTTGGCGACGCCGTCGGTCTTGCCGATGGTGATCAGCGGCTCGGCGACGCGGCGAAGTTCCTTCGCCTTGGGCAGGGTGGTACGGATCAGCTCGTGCTTGATCAGGGACGCAGCCATGTTGCTGAACATCGCTTCGCGATGGGCGCTGGTGCGGCTGAACTTGCGGCCGGATTTCTGGTGGCGCATGGTCGTGTTTCCTTAAGTGAATTCCGGGCTCAGCCCAGCATGCCCTGCTGCAGGCCGGCCGGCGGCCAGTTCTCCAGCTTCATGCCGAGGGAAAGGCCGCGCTGGGCGAGGACTTCCTTGATCTCGGTGAGCGACTTCTTGCCCAGGTTCGGGGTCTTGAGCAGCTCGACCTCGGTACGCTGGATCAGGTCGCCGATGTAGTAGATGTTCTCGGCCTTGAGGCAGTTGGCCGAACGCACGGTCAGCTCGAGGTCGTCGATCGGGCGCAGCAGCACCGGATCCACGCCCGTGGCCGAGACCTTGGCCGGGCCACGCTCGCGCTGGGTGAAGTCGCCGAACACCGAGAGCTGGTCGGTCAGGATGTCGGCGGCCGTGCGGATCGCGTCCTCGGCATCGATCGTGCCGTTGGTCTCGATCTCAAGGACCAGCTTGTCCAGGTCGGTGCGCTGCTCGACGCGGGCGGCCTCGACGGCGTAGGCGACGCGGCGCACCGGCGAGAACGTGGCGTCCAGGACCAGGCGGCCGATCGCACGGGACTCTTCGTCCGGGCGGCGGCGATCGGCGGCCGGCTGGTAGCCGAAACCGCGCTCGATCTTCAGGCGCATGTTCAGCGCCGTGTCCTTGGTCAGGGTGCAGATCACGTGGTCGGGATTGATGATCTCGACGTTGTGGTCGGTCTTGATGTCGCCGGCCGTCACGACGCCCGGGCCCTTCTTCTGCAGGCTCAGCGTGGTGTGGTCCACGTTGTGCATGCGGATGGCGACGTCCTTGAGGTTGAGCAGGACTTCAAGCACGTCCTCCTGCAGGCCCTCGACGGTGGTGTACTCGTGCAGAACGCCGTCGATCTCGACTTCGGTGATCGCGAAGCCGGGGATCGAGGAAAGCAGCACGCGACGCAGGGCATTGCCCAGCGTGTGGCCGTAGCCGCGCTCCAGCGGTTCGATGACCACCTTGGCGCGGTTGGAACCGAGGCGTTCGATGTGCGGGCCGCGCGGGCGCAGCACCTGGGTGGCGGTAACCGTCATGGTCAAGGTGTCTCCTAAAGGATTACTTCGAGTACAGCTCGACGATCAGCGCTTCATTGATGTCCGAGGGCAGGTCGGCGCGGTCGGGCACGGCCTTGAAGACGCCGGCGAACTTCTTCGCGTCGACTTCGCACCAGCTCGGCACCAGGTCCATCTGCTGCGACAGGTTCACCGCTTCCTGGACATTGAGGTGCTTCTGCGCGCGCTCGGTCAGGGCAATGCTGTCGCCGGCCTTGACCTGGTAGGACGGCAGGTTCACGGCCTTGCCGTTCACCAGGACGCCCTTGTGCGAAACCAGCTGGCGGGCCTGCGGACGGGTGACCGCGAAGCCCATGCGGTAGACGACGTTGTCGAGGCGCTGCTCGAGCATCTGCAGCAGGGTCTCGCCGGTGTTGCCCTTCCGGTTCGAAGCCTTCTTGTAATAGTTGCGGAACTGACGCTCCAGCAGGCCGTAGATACGCTTGACCTTCTGCTTTTCGCGCAGCTGGTTGGCGTAGTCGGACAGCTTGCCGCGCTTGGCGACGGCGCCGTGCTGGCCAGGCTTCTGCTCCAGCTTGCACTTGGAGTCGATCGCGCGGGCCGGCGACTTGAGGGAAAGATCGGCGCCTTCGCGGCGGGCGAGCTTACAGGTGGGACCAATGTAACGAGCCATGTGTGTAGTCTCCTGTTCCCGTTAGACGCGGCGCTTCTTCGGCGGCCGGCACCCGTTGTGCGGGATCGGGGTGACGTCGATGATGTTGGTGATCTTGTAGCCGCAGGCATTGAGCGAACGCACGGCCGACTCGCGGCCCGGGCCGGGGCCCTTGATGCGGACTTCCAGCGTCTTCACGCCGTACTCGAGCGCGACCTTGCCAGCCTTCTCCGCGGCCACCTGGGCGGCGAACGGGGTCGACTTGCGGGAGCCGCGGAAACCCGCGCCGCCCGAGGTCGCCCACGACAGCGCATTGCCCTGGCGGTCGGTGATGGTGACGATGGTGTTGTTGAAAGAAGCGTGGACGTGGGCGATGCCGTCGGTGACGACACGCTTGATCTTCTTCTTGGTCTTGGTTGCCGGCTTGTTCATGGGGCCAGGTCCTTACTTCTTGATGGCTTTGCGCGGACCCTTGCGGGTGCGGGCATTGGTGCGGGTGCGCTGGCCGCGCATCGGCAGGCCGCGACGATGGCGCAGGCCGCGGTAGCAGCCCAGGTCCATCAGACGCTTGATCGACATGCCGACCTCACGACGGAGGTCACCCTCGACCGTGTACTTGGCCACCTCGGCGCGGATGCGCTCGATTTCAGGCTCCGACAGGTCCCGGATCTTGGTGGACGGGGCGACGCCAGCCGCCTCGCAAACGAGCTTCGACCGGGTACGGCCGATGCCAAAGATACTCTGCAGGCCCACCCAGACATGCTTCTGGACAGGCAGGTTGACACCCGCGATGCGCGCCATCAGGCGATCTCCAAACTAAAATTGAGCGCAGTGAATCGGAAATAATACATTAGCTCGGGGTTAAATTGTAGTCCCCGGGGCCAAAGGCCCCCGGAACCCGGCATGGGGAGTGTGCCCATGCTCCGGCGACGGTCCGGCCCTTGCCCTGCCCTTCCGGGCCGGGCGCCCCGCGCTACTCCAGCGCAGGGACGGGGGCTGGACCATCCGCGCGCCAAGCTGCCGCGCGGACCGCCCATTGTGCGTGGCTCTCAGCCGCGGGTCAGACCGCCGCGGGAGCCACCCTTCAAATTGGCCTTCTTCATCAGGCCCTCGTACTGGTGCGACATCAGGTGCGCCTGCACCTGGGCGGTGAAGTCCATCACCACCACGACGACGATCAGCAGCGAGGTGCCACCGAAGTAGAACGGCACCGACCAGAAGGCGCGGATCACCTCCGGCAGGAGGCAGACCAGGACCAGGTAGATCGAGCCGATCATGGTCAGGCGGGTCAGCACGCCGTCGATGTACTCGGCGGTGGCCTTGCCCGGCCGGATGCCCGGCACCAGGGCGCCGGACTTCTTGAGGTTGTCGGCGGTCTCCTGGCTGTTGAACACCAGGGCCGTGTAGAAGAACGCAAAGCCCATGATCATGCCGCCGTAGAGCAGCATGTGCAGCGGCTCGCTCGGGGCGAGCGCCTGGCTGAGGTTCTGCAGGAACAGGTTGAGCTGGTCGCGCCACCCTTCGCCGGTCGGCGCCGAACCACCCTGGCCGAACCACTGCACCATGGTCGCCGGGAACATGATCAGGCTCGAGGCGAAGATCGCCGGGATCACGCCGGCCATGTTGAGCTTGAGCGGCAGGTGCGAGCTCTGGTTCATGTAGGCCTGGCGGCCACCCTGGCGACGGGCGTAGTTCACGGTGATGCGGCGCTGGCCGCGCTCCATGAACACCACGAAGTAGGTGACGCCCAGGACCAGCAGCAGGATGACCAGGATCGCGAAGCCGCTGAGCTCGCCGCTGGCGACCTGCTGGAAGGTGCCGATGACGGCGCCCGGCAGGCTGGCCACGATGCCGGCGAAGATGATCAGCGAAATGCCGTTGCCGACGCCGCGCTCGGTGATCTGCTCGCCAAGCCACATCAGGAAGATGGTGCCGGCGGTGAGGGCGACGATGGCCGTGAGCACGAAGCCAATGCCCGGGGCGTACACGACGCCCGGCTGCTGCTGCAGCATGGAGGCGATCGATCCGGCCTGGACGATGGCCAGGAACACCGCGCCGATGCGCGAGTACTGGGTGAGCTTGCGGCGACCGCTCTCGCCTTCCTTCTTCATCGCCTTCCAGGGCTCGTAGATCTGGCCCATGAGCTGCACGATGATCGAGGACGAGATGTACGGGATGACGTTGAGCGCGAACAGGCTGAACCGGTTCAGGGCGCCACCGGAGAACATGTTGAACATGTCCACGATGGTGCCCTGCTGGCTCTCCATCAGCTCCAGCATCCGCTGCGGATCGATGCCCGGCACCGGGATGTAGCTGCCGATGCGATAGACGATCAGCGCCAGGACAACGAAGACCAGGCGCTGGCGGAGCTCGGTGAACTTACCGAGCCCACCCAGGGCTGCTGCAGCGGAAGGGGTCTGGGCCAAGGCTTTACTCCGTCACGCTGCCGCCGGCCGCCTCGATGGCGGCCTTCGCGCCGGCCGTGGCCAGCACGCCCTTGAGCACGAACTTCTTGGTCAGTTCGCCCTTCTTGACGACCTTCGCCTGCTTGGCGGTCGACGGCACCAGCTTGGCGGCGCGCAGCGCGGCGAAATCGATCTCGCCGGCCTCGAGCTTGTCGAGCTGGTACAGCAGCACCTCGGCGGTGTCCTTCTTCATCTGCGAGCGGAAGCCGATCTTCGGCAGGCGACGCTGCATGGGCATCTGGCCGCCTTCGAAGCCGGCCTTGATCTTGCCCTTGCCGGTGCGGGCAAAGGAACCCTTGTGGCCGCGACCGGCGGTCTTGCCGAGGCCGGAGCCGATACCACGACCAACGCGGACGCGATCCTTGCGGGCGCCGTCGGCGGGCTTGAGAGAATTAAGCTTCATATGGGTTCTCCGCGGGGCGCTCAGGACTCGACGCGCACCAGGTAATGCACTTGGTTGATCAGGCCGCGGACGGACGGGGAGTCCTTGAGCTCGCGGACATCATTGACCTTGTTCAGGCCGAGGGCGCGGACCGAAACGCGGTGGCGCTCCTGGCAGCCGCGCAGGCCCTTGACCAGGCGGACTTTGACGGTCTTCTCAGCCATTGAGGATCTCCTCGAGCTTCTTGCCGCGCTTGGCGGCGATGCGGGCCGGCGACTGGGTCGCGGCCAGGCCCTTGACGGTGGCGCGCACGAGGTTGATCGGGTTGCGGGAACCGACGGCCTTGGCCAGAACGTTCTTCACGCCCACCGCCTCGAGCACGGCGCGCATGGCGCCGCCGGCGATCACGCCGGTACCCTCGGAAGCCGGCTGCATGTAGACACGCGCGGCGCCGTGGTTGGCCTTGACCGGGTGGAACAGGGTGCCGTTGTCGAGGTCGACGGAGACCATCGCCTTGCGGGCGTACTCCATCGACTTCTGGATGGCCACCGGGACTTCGCGGGCCTTGCCGTAGCCGAAGCCGACCTTGCCGGCACCGTCGCCGACGACGGTCAGGGCGGTGAAGGTGAACTGGCGACCGCCCTTGACGGTCTTGGACACGCGGTTCACGGCGACCAGCTTCTCGATGAAGCCGTCGTCGCTCTCCTCGCGATTGCGATTGCGATCGTTGCTGCTCATTTTGGTTCCTGGGTTTGCTTACGGCCTATGGCCGCTTATGGTTGTGGTGTGTAGCTGGAAAACCAAGCCCGGCCAGCGGGCTTAGAACTGCAGGCCACCCTCGCGGGCGGCATCGGCCAGCGCCTTGACGCGGCCGTGGTAGCGGTAACCAGAACGGTCGAAGGCAACCTTGTCGATGCCCGCGGCCAGCGCCTTGGCGGCGATGGCGCGGCCAACCTTCGCGGCGGCCTCGAGGTTCTTGGTGCCCTTCAGGCCGTCCTTGACGTCGGACTCGACGGTGGAGGCCGAAGCCAGCACCTTCGAACCGTCGGCCGTGAACAGCTGGGCGTAGATGTGCTGGCCCGTGCGCAGCACGGACAGGCGGGCGACGCCCAGCTTGCGGATGTGCGAGCGGGTGGTCTTGGCGCGACGGAGGCGGGCGGTGTTCTTGTCCATGGTCTTTTACCTTTGGGAAGCTGAAGCGCCTATCAGGCCTTCTTGGCTTCCTTCATGATGATCTTCTCGCCGGAATAGCGGATGCCCTTGCCCTTGTACGGCTCAGGCTTGCGGAAGGCGCGGATCTTGGCCGCGACCTCGCCCACCAGCTGCTTGTCGGCGCCCGAAACCAGAACTTCGGTCTGGGTCGGGGTGGCCAGGGTGATGCCTTCCGGGGCCACGAACACGACCGGGTGCGAGAAGCCCAGGCTCAGGTTCAGGTCCTTGCCCGCCATCGAGGCGCGGTAACCCACGCCGACGAGTTCGAGCTTGCGGGTGAAGCCCTCGGACACGCCGGTGACCATGTTGGCCAGGATGGCGCGGGCGGTGCCGGCCATCGGGATGTTGGCGGCCTCGGCGGCGGAGAGCTGCAGCACGCCGTTCTCGACCTTGAAGTCGACGCCGGCGGGCTTGGCCAGGCTCAGGGTGCCCTTCGGGCCCTTGACGGTGACCTGGTCGTTGGAAACATTGAACTCGACGCCCTTGGGCAGGGCAATCGGCTTCTTGGCAACGCGGGACATGGGTGCGTCTCCTTAGGCCACGAGGCAGATGACTTCGCCGCCCACGCCCGCAGCGCGGGCCTGGCGATCGGTCATCAGACCCTTCGAAGTGGAGATGATGGCGACGCCGAGGCCGGCGAGCACCTTCGGCAGGTCGTCCTTGCCCTTGTACTGGCGCAGGCCCGAACGGGAGACGCGCTCGAGGCGCTCGATCACCGGCTTGCCTTCGTAGTACTTCAGGGAGATTTCCAGCTTGGCCTTGGCGCCCTCGCCGCTCACGCGGAAGTCGCCGATGTAACCCTCGGACTTCAGCACGTTGGCGATGGCCAGCTTCATCTTGGAGGCAGGCATGGAAACCTGCGGCTTGCCAACGGCCAGCGCGTTCTTGATGCGCACCAGCATGTCGGCGATGGGATCAGTCATGCTCATTTTCTATTACCTTGTTTCCAGGTGTTGGGAGCACCGATATCCGCGAGCCCCCCGCGACGCGGGGGACAGGCGATTACCAGCTGGCCTTGCGCAGGCCGGGCACGTCGCCACGCATGGTGGCCTCGCGCAGCTTGTTGCGGCCGAGGCCGAACTTCTTGTACACGCCGCGCGAGCGGCCGGTCAGCTCGCAGCGGTTGCGCACGCGGCTCGCGCTGGAGTCGCGGGGCAGCTTCTGCAGCTTCGCCGAGGCATCCATCTTCTCCTCGTAGGAGGCGGTGGTGCTGGCGAGGACCTTCTTCAGTTCCTGGCGCTTGTTGGCGTACTTGGCGACAAGCTTCTTGCGCTTGATGTCGCGGTTCACCATCGACGTCTTGGCCATGATTCGTTTCCTTGGATCAGTTACGGAACGGGAAGTTGAAGGCCTCGAGCAGCGCCTTGGCTTCCTCGTTGGTCTTCGCCGTGGTGGTGATGGCGATGTCCATGCCGCGCATGGCGTCGACGGCGTCGAAGTCGATCTCCGGGAAGATGATCTGCTCCTTGACGCCCATGTTGTAGTTGCCACGGCCGTCGAACGAACGCGGCGACACGCCGCGGAAGTCGCGGACGCGCGGCAGCGAGACGTTGATCAGGCGGTCGAGGAACTCGAACATCTTCGCGCGGCGCAGGGTGACCTTGCAGCCGATCGGCCAGCCGTCACGGATCTTGAAGCTGGCCACCGAAACGCGGGCGTTGGTGGTGATCGGCTTCTGGCCGGCGATCTTGGTCATGTCGGCGACGGCATTTTCCAGGATCTTCTTGTTGCCCACCGCCTCGCCCACGCCCATGTTCAGCGTGATCTTGGTGATGCGGGGCACCTGCATGATGTTCTCGTAGCCGAACTTCTCGACGAGCTTCGGTACGACGTTGTCCTTGTAAAACTTCTCAAGCCGGGTCATGGCATCATTCCTCAGGCGTCGATCGCCTCACCGCTCGAGCGGAACACACGCACTTTGCGTCCATCCTCGAGCACCTTGAAACCAATGCGCTCACCCTTGCCCGAGGCCTGGTTGAACAGCATCACGTTGGAAATATGGATCGGCGCCTCGCGCTCGACGATGCCGCCGGCGACGTTCGCCTGCGGATTCGGCTTGGTGTGGCGCTTGATGATGTTGACGTTCTGGACGACGACCTTGTCGCCGGCCACGCGCACAACCTCACCCTTCTTGCCCTTGTCGGCGCCGGCGATGATGATCACCTGGTCGCCCTTGCGAATACGGTTCATGTCTGTTCCTTCCCTCAGATCACTTCGGGAGCGAGCGACACGATCTTCATGAACTTCTCCGAACGAAGCTCACGGGTCACGGGCCCGAAGATGCGGGTGCCGATCGGCTCCTGCTTGTTGTTGAGCAGGACGGCCGCGTTGCCGTCGAAGCGGATCAGCGAGCCATCCGGGCGACGGACGCCCGAGCGGGTGCGGACCACGACGGCGTCGTAGACCTCGCCCTTCTTGACCTTGCCGCGCGGGATCGCGTCCTTGACGGTGACCTTGATGATGTCGCCGATGTGGGCGTAACGGCGCTTGGAGCCGCCCAGCACCTTGATGCACATCATTTCCTTGGCGCCGGAGTTGTCGGCGGCCTCGAGGTAGCTCTGTACCTGGATCATTTCCCTGGCCTCCTTACTTCACGGCGCGCGTGATGACTTCCACCACGCGCCAGTTCTTGGACTTCGACAGCGGGCGGCACTCGGCGACGCGGACGACATCGCCTTCGTTGCAGGCGTTGTCCTCGTCGTGGGCGTGCAGCTTGGTCGAACGCTTGATGTACTTGCCGTACAGGGCGTGCTTGACCTGGCGCTCCACGAGCACGGTGACGGTCTTGTTCATCTTGTTGCTGACGACGCGGCCTTCGACCGTGCGCAGCTGGTTGGCATTATCGCTCATGGCTCGCCCTTACTTCTTCTGGGTCAGCAGGGTCATCGTCTGCGCGATTTCGCGACGGACCCGCTTGATGTTGTGGGGCTGGCCCAGCTGCCCAGTCGCCTTCTGCATGCGCAGGGCGAACTGTTCCTTGTGCAGGTCCAGCAGGTGGGCCTTCAGCTCGGCCTCAGACTTCGAACGCAGTTCCTTGAGTTCCATATCAGCGCACCGTCCGGGTCACGAAAGTGGTGGTGACCGAGAGCTTCGCGGCCGCCAGGCGGAACGCCTCGCGAGCGGTCGCTTCGTCAACGCCCTCGATCTCGTAAATCATGCGGCCGGGGGCGATCTGGGCCACCCAGTACTCGACGTTGCCCTTACCGGCGCCCATTCGGACTTCGATCGGCTTCTTGGTGATCGGCTTGTCCGGGAACACGCGGATCCACATCTTGCCGCCACGCTTGACGTAACGGCTGATCGAACGACGGGCAGCCTCGATCTGGCGCGCGGTCAGCTGGCCGTGCGAGGTGGCCTTGAGGCCGTACTCACCGAAGCTGACAGCCGAGCCGTTCCAGCTCAGGCCGTCGTTGCGGCCCTTGAAGACCTTGCGGTACTTGGTTCGCTTGGGTTGCAGCATGGCGGATTACCTCGCTTCCTTGGCCGGACGGGACGGGCGCTCGCTGCGCTCTTCCGCCTTTTCCTGGCCGACCTGGCTGAAGTCAAAGACCTCGCCCTTGTAGACCCACACCTTGACGCCGATGATGCCGTAGGTGGTGGACGCCTCGGCGAAGCCGTAGTCGATGTCGGCGCGGAGGGTGTGCAGGGGCACGCGGCCCTCGCGGTACCACTCCGAACGCGCGATCTCGGCGCCGTTGAGGCGGCCGGCGACGTTGACCTTGATGCCCAGGGCACCCAGGCGCATCGCGTTGCCCACGGCGCGCTTCATGGCGCGGCGGAACATGATGCGGCGCTCGAGCTGCTGCGCGATCGACTCGGCCACCAGCTGGGCGTCGAGCTCCGGCTTGCGGACCTCGGAGACATTGATGTGCGCCGGGACGCCCATGATGTCCGAGACTTCCTTGCGCAGCTTCTCGATGTCCTCACCGCGCTTGCCGATCACCACGCCCGGGCGGGCCGAGTGGATGGTGACGCGGGCGCTCTTGGAGGGGCGCTCGATCAGGATCTTGGAGATGCCCGCCTGGGCGAGCTTCTTGCGCAGCATCTCGCGGACCTTCAGGTCCGAGGTGAGGTACTGGGCGTAGTCGCGCTTGTTGGCGAACCACTTGGAATTCCAGTCCTTGGCGATGCCGAGGCGGATTCCGGTCGGATGAACTTTGTGACCCATATTCGTCGTCCCTGCCTTACTTGCCCGAGCCCACGACCACAGTGATGTGGCTCGTACGCTTGAGGATGCGGGTGCCGCGGCCCTTGGCGCGGGCCATGAAGCGCTTCAGGACCGGGCCCTCGTCGACCATGACGGTCGCGACCTTGAGCTCGTCGATGTCAGCGCCGAGGTTGTTTTCGGCGTTGGAAATGGCCGAATACAGGACCTTGCCGATGAGGTGGGCGGCCTTCTTGTCCGAGAACTTCAGGAGCTCATGGGCGCGCGAGGCGTCCATGCCGCGGATCTGGTCGGCGACCAGGCGGGCCTTCTGCGGAGAGATGCGGGCCGTGCGGAGGATGGCTTTGGCTTCCATAGTCATGCTCCTTACTTCGACTTCTTGTCGCCGCCGTGACCCTTGAAGGTCCGGGTGAGGGCGAACTCGCCGAGCTTGTGGCCCACCATGTTCTCGTTCACGAGCACGGGGATGTGGACCTTGCCGTTGTGGATGGCAATGGTCAGACCCACCATGTCGGGCGAGATCATGGAACGACGCGACCAGGTCTTGATCGGCTTCTTGCTGCTGCCCTGCGCGGCCTCCACCTTCTTGACGAGGTGGTGGTCGATGAAGGGACCCTTCTTAAGAGAACGTGCCATGGCCTATCAACCCCTGCGATCGCGCACGATGAACTTCTGGGTGCGCTTGTTCTTGCGCGTCTTGTAACCCTTCGACGGCGTGCCCCACGGGGACACCGGATGCGGGTTACCCTGGCCCGAGCGGCCCTCGCCACCACCGTGCGGGTGGTCGACCGGGTTCATGGCGGCGCCACGCACGGTCGGCTTGATGCCGCGCCAGCGCTTCGCGCCCGCCTTGCCCAGCTTCTCGAGGTTGTGCTCGACATTGCCGACTTCGCCGATGGTGGCGCGGCAGTCGGCCGGCACCTTGCGCATCTCGCCGGAGCGGAGGCGCAGGGTGGCGTAGCCGCCGTCGCGGGAGATCAGCTGGGCGCCGGCGCCAGCGGCGCGGGCCAGCTGGGCACCCTTGCCCGGCTTCATCTCGATGCAATGCACGGTCGAACCCACCGGCATGTTGCGCAGCGGCAGGCTGTTGCCGGTCTTGATCGGCGCGTCCTTGCCGGCGATCACCTGGTCGCCCTGGGCCAGGCCCTTGGGAGCGATGATGTAACGGCGCTCACCGTCGGCATAGCACAGCAGCGCGATGTGCGCGGTGCGGTTCGGATCGTACTCCACGCGCTCGACGCGGGCCGGGATGCCCTCCTTGTCGCGCTTGAAGTCGATGATGCGGTAATGCTGCTTGTGGCCACCGCCGATGTGGCGGGTGGTGATGCGGCCGTAGTTGTTGCGGCCGCCGCTCTTGCTCTTCTTCTCGACCAGCGATTCCAGCGGGCCGCCCTTGTGCAGGCCGGCGGTGGAGACGCGCACCATGGCGCGGCGGCCAGGCGAGGTCGGCTTGAAAGTCTGTAGTGCCATGGGTTCCTACCTCAGGCCTTGGCCATCACGTCGATCGACTGGCCTTCGGCCAGGCGAACGTATGCCTTGCGCCAGTCGCCACGACGGCCGGCGCGGTTGCGGAAGGTCTTCTGCTTGCCCTTCACGTTCACCACGTTGACCGCCTCGACCTTGACGCTGAAAAGCGACTCGACGGCGGACTTGACGTCGGCCTTCGTCGCGGTCTGCGCAACTTCGAAAACATACTGGTTGCTCTGCTCCTGGATCCGCGCGGTCTTTTCGGACACACGCGGGGCGCGCAGGACGCCGAGGATCTTGATGTTGCTCATGCCAGCCACTCCTCGACCTTCTTGACCGCTTCGGCGGTCATGATCACGTTCTCGGCACCGACCAGGGCGACCGGGTCGAGACCCTGCACGTCGCGCACTTCCACGTAGGGAAGGTTGCGGGCGGCCAGGTACAGCGACTCCGAGGCGTCCTCGGTGACGATCAGCGGACGGCCAGCGTCCATCTCGGCCAGCTTGGAGATCAGCAGCTTGGTCTTCGGCTCGGCGACGTCGAAGGACTCGACGACCTTGAGGCGACCCTGGCGGTTGAGCTCCGAGATGATCGCGCAGATGGCGGCGCGGTACATCTTGCGGTTGACCTTCTGGGCGAAGCTGCGCGGCTTGGCGGCGAACGACACGCCACCGCCGACGAAGATCGGGGCGCGGTAGTCGCCGTGACGCGCACCGCCGCCCTTCTGCTTCTTGAACTTCTTGGTGGTGCCCGAGACTTCCGAGCGGGTCAGCTGGGCCTTGGTGCCAGAGCGGCCGGCGTTGCGGAACGCAACAACCACCTGGTGCACCAGGTCCTCGCTGAACTCGCGGCCGAAGACGGCGTCGGAAACCGACAGCGCCTTACCGCTTCCAATAACGGCGAGTTCCATTATCTAACTCCTCAACCTTTGCTCGCGGGGCGGACGACCACGTCGCCACCCGGCGCACCCGGGACGGAACCCTTCACAGCGATCAGGCCGCGCTCGGCGTCCACCTTGACCACTTCCAGGTTCTGCATGCTCTGGTTCTCGGCACCCATGTGGCCGGCCATCTTCTTGCCCGGGAACACGCGGCCCGGCGTCTGGCGCTGGCCGATGGAACCCGGCGAGCGGTGCGACAGCGAGTTACCGTGGGTGGCGTCGCCCATGCGGAAGTTGTGGCGCTTGATCGTGCCCTGGAAGCCCTTGCCCTTGGTCACGCCGGCGACGTCGACCAGCTGGCCGACCGAGAAGATGTCGGCCTTGATCTCGGCGCCGACCTCGAAGTTGCCGGCATCCTTGTCCTCGATGCGGAACTCCCACAGGCCACGACCGGCCTCGACCTTCGCCTTGGCGAAGTGGCCCGAGAGCGGCTTGTTGACCAGGGCGGCGCGCTTGGCGCCGGCGGTGACCTGCACGGCGGTGTAGCCGTCGGTCTCCACGGTCTTGATCTGGGTGATGCGGTTGGGGCTGGCTTCGATCAGCGTCACCGGGATGGAGCGGCCATCCTCGGTGAAAAGGCGGCTCATGCCAGCCTTGCGGCCCACGATTCCAATGTTTTTGGTCGTCATGGCGGTTGCCTCAGGTCAGCTTGATCTGGACATCGACGCCGGCCGCGAGCTCGAGCTTCATGAGCGCGTCAACGGTCTTGTCATTGGGGTCAACGATGTCCAGCACGCGCTTGTGGGTGCGGGTCTCGTACTGGTCGCGCGCGTCCTTGTCGACGTGCGGCGACACCAGCACGGTGTAGCGTTCGATCTTGGTCGGCAGCGGGATCGGGCCGCGCACCTGCGCGCCGGTCCGCTTGGCCGTCTCCACGATTTCGGAAGCCGAGCGATCAATCAGGCGATGATCGTAGGCCTTGAGCCGAATCCGGATCTTCTGGTCCGCCATGGCGATGTCCTTGAATACGGTAAAGAGCGTCGGACCCAGGGGCCTGGGGCCCTGGATCCCGTTGAAAACAAACTCGGCGGACCAGTTCTGGTCCACCGAGCCAAAAAGTATAGCTTGTGTTAAACCGGCCTGTCAAACAGGCGATTTAGACACCAGCTCCGCCCGTCCTGGGCGCGAACACGAGGGGCATCCTGCCCCTCATTTCGTATGTTGGCTGCCCCCTGAGGGGAGCGAGCCGCGAACTATACGCTTACTTGATGATCTTGGCAACCACGCCGGCGCCGACGGTGCGGCCGCCCTCGCGGATGGCGAAACGCAGGCCCTCGTCCATCGCGATCGGGGCGATCAG
>NZ_MEDO01000021.1 GCF_001724815.1 Arenimonas sp. SCN 70-307
CGCCCACGCGGCGTTACAGCAGTCCACACCGGCAGCAAATGCGGTCGTGGCCTCCCCAAGCCAGATCGATCTCGTGTTCAACGAGACGCTGATTCCGCGAGCGTCGCGGCTCAAGCTGGTCATGAAGCACGGCAGCTCCACCATGCCGATCGAGAATTTCACGACCGAGATCGTCAACAACGGCAAGACCCTGCGTGCCAAGTTGCCCCAGCCGCTGGCTCCAGGCGTCTATACGGTGGAATACCGCGCCGTCGGTGGTGACAATCACCCCATGCCGGGCAGCTTCAGCTTCACGGTGCGCTGAGGAGTCGCGAATGTTCGACCTGTCGGCTTACGCACTGAGATTCCTGGAGTACCTGGTTCTCATGCTTCTTTTCGGCGTCCCACTGTTCGGTTGGTACGGTTTGCGTCGACCGGCACTCGCCCACGCCCTGGCCGGGTGGCCATTCATGGGCGTTCTGTTGGTGAGTGCCGCCGTCGGTCTCGTGCTCACCGGGGCCGATGTCGTCTTCAAGACCGCGGGCATCATGGGAATGCCGATTGCCGACGTTGATCGCGAATCGCTCGGCTGGTATCTGTTTGATACGTCCGCAGGCCGCGCAGCCATGGCGAGAGGCGCGCTGCTGATCGCCATGGCGTTTGTACTCGGATGGCATCGTCGTCGCGGGAAGGTGGAGGCCGCCTTCCCGTTCGCGGCGACGCTGGCGGGCGGCGCCCTCGCCTCGCTGGCATGGAACGGCCACGCCGCCGCTGGCGAGGGCGTGGCAGGCGCGGTCCGGCTCTCTGTGGGCCTCGTCCATCTTCTCGCTGCAGGCGGCTGGATCGCAGCGGTCCTGATGTTCCTGGGAATGCTCCTGCGCGGCAAGGGCGCTGCGGGCAACGGGCGTCTGCGATCAACGCATGACTTCCTGCGTGGATTCTCGACGCTTGGAACGATTTTCGTTGCTGCGCTCATTGTGTCCGGCATCGCGCATTACGGTGATCTCACCGCGTGGTCATTGTCGACGCTGGTCCAGAGCACCTACGGAAACCTGTTGCTGTTCAAACTTGCCCTGTTCGGCGGAATGCTGGGCCTGGGAGCAATGCACCGATGGACGCTGGTGCCGCGCCTTGAACGGGCGCTGGCCGGCGGAGATCCCTCGCAGGAGGTGCGAGCCTTGCGGCAGAGCGTTGCGGCCGAGGCTGCGCTGGCGATCCTGATCCTCATTGTCGTTTCAGTGCTCGGGACGCTCAGCCCCGCTTGACCATACCTTTCAACGACACACACGCTGGCAGGCCTAACTGGTGCCGCCTGTACGTCTCCGACGCACCCGAGAACCAGGTGCGACCGCACACGTTGCCGTAACTGTCGCGGTGCAACGCTTTCCAGGATGGTTGACGTCGGGTGGGACACTGTTCCGGAAACACTAGGAGAAGCAACATGGCACACGCTGTTCAAGGGACAGATCACAAGCACGCCGAGGGCAGCGGGCGTCCCTATCTGCTGTTCTGGATCAACATGGTGCTCGGTCTCGCGGTGATGTACATCGTCATGTTTTCGATGATCGATGGTGTCCGCGACTTCCGGAACAACCTGAACATGTTCTACATGGCACTGACCATGTGGGCTCCGATGGGGATCTTCATGCTCGCCACAATGCCTGGCATGTTCCCCAAGAAGGGCCTGAACATGGCGCTTTACGCAATCTTCGCCGCAGTGACGCTCGGCTCGTTCGGCGCCACGCGCGCGCAGGACATCCGCTCGGGTTGGCAATCCAGCCCGCCCACCCTCGATAATGGTCCCTAATCCGTAGGCCTCGCCCCCCTACCCCGGTACCGGTCGTCGGGACTACCTCGACGATACTCCTGCCACTGGAGCCTGGGACTCCAGGTCGATACGAAAAATTCCCAAAGCTAGCCCTGGACGCGAGCCGGGACTACTCCAGGATGCTGGTGAGCTCCACCTCCCCGATCAGGTAGCGCCCCCGTGCTCGGAGATTGTCGAGGATGGTCCGCAACTCATCGTGGTACCGCGGCGGCGCGACGACTTCCTGCAGGCACGAGGCCAACTCGAGGTTTCCGAACTTGCGCCACTCCCGCTCCATATAGAAGTTCTCGGGGTGATCCTCCGGGAGATCGACATCCCAGAACTTGAGGAAGGCCTGGAGATCACGGGTGATTAGACTACTCGCCTCGTCCACGGCCTCCTGTGCGTCTTGGGCGGGAGCGCCGGCAGCTTTGGACCTGACGGCGGGCGTATCGGGGAAGAAGCGGTCTAGCCCCTCCAGCACCGACTTCACCTCGCCTGGGAATCGCGCACCCCAATTTCCGTACGCTCTCTTGGAGAACGGAATATAGATGACGGGCCGACCGCCCCATTGGGCCACCACCGACCGGCATATTCCGATTCCGAATCGGCCGTAGCGCCGGGCGTGGAATGGCAAGTCTTCCCTCGGGATGTCGCACAAGCAGACCACGGATTGCTGGATCGGTTCTCCATTGGTCACCGGGCGCGCCGGGTCACGGACAGTTCGCATCCCCCCGCGCTCGCCCGCGACCTCGCAGGCCCTCAACTCCATTGAACGCAAGATCGCGCACAACGTTTCGAAGTTCTCCTGATCTGCGCCTGGCCGACGCGCGCCCACCAAGTGATACAGCCTTTGACCAACAAATCGCTGCATGGACATCGACGTTTCCCTCAGGCGCCTAGGCAGCGGATCAAGCGGATTTTTCCGCTTCCCGGCTAATGGCATCTCTCACGCAGTTCAGTACTTCTCCCTCCTCCCGCTCTGCCGTCCAAAGGGGGGGCTTAGGAGGTGCAGTCTGGCCAAGCAGCGCTTGGCATTACCTTTTACTTGATCATGGACTAGGTGCCAATCCGGTGGTCCCAGCGTTGGCCATTGGGCTTGATCTCACCGTCCTTGTAAGCTTTCTCTAGGTCAAAATAGTCTCCGATCCTGTGATCCTCATCGTGGCTCTGGTCATCATGACGGCGATGCTGGTCACAGAGTTCAACTTTCTCAGGCGGCAAGCGTCCGATGGCCAGCCTAGACACCGTCATGCCGACTGAGTCCTCCCAACGCAGACACTGACTTTCTTGGCAGTCGGCGCGGGAGCTTTGAAATACATGTCAACGAAATGAATGCAGAGCGCTGCCCCCCCCTTCGTGCACTCAGGTGCGCGCAAGGGTTAGAACGGGTGCGAAACCGCCCCCGGGCGTGCGGAAGTTGGTGGTTTGCCCGTGATAGAGGCGGGCCGCGAAGAAGAGCACTTGCCCCTGATAGGCATAGCCGCGCAGATCGACCTTCAAAGGGGTTGATTCGGGTCCTGTGTGTCGCACACTGGGTGGAATCAGGGCCTGTGCCACGTAGTCCTGATCGGCCATCTGCGCCCAAGTCTTGTGGGTGAGCTTGTCGCCCCGGTAGCTGGCGCGGCTGCCGAAGCCCGCGGCCGGCTTGAAGAACCATTCTCGTCGTGTGGCCCACAGCTGCTCGCGATTGTCCGCGCTCACCAGCACCGTTCGCGGGACTATCTCGGTGAGCAGGGTCTGCCGATCCGGCGACAGGCCTGCTTTGGCCAAGAATGAGCGGTCTCCCAACAAAGTCAGGTTGCGCTTGTCGGCCCACAGGGCGTGGGCGCGCGGATGGGGACTCAGCGCCACCGCACCCGCGAGATACGCCAGGCGCAGGGCCTGCGAGGTGGGAGCCGTCAACGCGAAGTCAGTGAGGCGGTTGTACACGCAGCCGATGCGCTCCTCGCCCAGCCGCAGCGCCCCGTCGACAAACCGCAGGTCGCCCGGGTCGCAGATCGCCGTCCTATAGCCCCGCGCTTCGAGCGCTCGTTTGAACAGCAGGAACTCGGCATACAGATACTGCTGCTCTGGCGCGTGATCCAGGATGGCCACCAGCGAGTCATCGGCGCGTCCGCCCTGCGCCTGCCATTCATCGAGCAGGACGTCGATGGCGGCCTGCTCGGCCTCGCCGGAAGCGGCCGGCGTGCTCAGCGACGGCAGGCAAAGACGCTGTGCCTTGGCCAAGAGGGCGTTGAGCAGCAGGCCACCGGGATTGGTGTTGATCTCGATGAGCCGGGGTCCTTCGGACCCCAAATGAAAGTCAAAGCCCAGCAGTCCGCCGGGCGAGCCAGGCTCGTACCGGGCGATGACGGGTGCCCAGGCCAACGCGGCTTCGACAAAGGCAGGGGTCGCGACGGCCGCGCTCAATGCCTGCACGGCCGCCTCCATCTGCTGAACGGTGTGCTCGGGCACGAAGATCGGGAGTGCGGCGAACAAGTGCGCGTGGGCATCGGTCAAGCGACTGGATGCGCCCTCCGACGCCAGCAGGCCGTTGACTTGCTCACGCACGGCATCCGGATCCACGGCGACGCAGAAACAATCGCGATGCAGGGCCTCGGCGGTCACGGCTTCCACGCAGGGCGCACCGCACCCCTCCAGGACGCGGCGAATGACGGGCTGGGTCACAACGGTCACGGGACTTGGATCCTCATCAGGAGGGAGTGCTTGTCGGACGGTGGACGGATCCGATGCTACGCTTGTCACGGGGTTGCGGCGCCGGAACTTTCCGGACCGAAGCCTGTCCGATGCCCGGAGCCGGTGAGTTGACGCAGGTCAAGCCGCCAAGACACCAGAACAGGTACCGTGCCGCCCAGGATGAAGACATTTCGCCGCCACCGCTTGCGTACCCGCCTTTCGCTTCTGGCGATGGTGGCGCTGCTGTGGTCGCAATTGGTCCTGGCTGCCCACCCGGCCTGTACCTTGGCCAGCATGGCAATGGACCATGCCCACGACGTGTCGACAGGGCACGTGGACCCCGAGCCGGCCCCCTGCCATCCGTCGCCGTCCCCGGAGAATTCTCCCGTTTGCGATACCCATTGCAGTCGCAGTGACCTGAGCCCGGATGTGGCTCGCGTGCTGGCCGTTCCTGCCTTGGGCGCCTGCTCTGTAGTCCCGGTCATGAGGGTGCAGCGCCTGCCTCATGAGGCTGATGCCGCCCAAACCCCGGGGCCATTGCGCTCCTGGCATCGACCGACTGCCCACCCCGCCAGTCTCCTGTTGATTTGATCCCACACCGATGACCGGCCGGCGCCGCTGTGCGCCGTCGCCCGAAACATCGGTTCGGCCACGTCCTACGGCCGGCGCCGACCGAGCCACCCCTGCGGCCCCCGTGGCCAGCAGCCGTGCAAGGCGAACATCATGGGATCCACGCTCACCCGTACCACCCCGGGGCCCCGCCCTACCCACCCGCGCCGTGGCGCGCTCCACGCTTTGGCCTTGGCGACACTGCTTGTGTTCGCGCCGGCGACCTTTGCCGACACACCGCTTCCCGGCGCCGATGTCGCGTCCGTGCGGGCCTGGCTGTTGGCCAACAACCCGGACTTGCAGGCAATGCAGGCCGAGGCAGAAGCAGCCGAGGCACGCATCTACCCCGCTGGCGCCCTGCCCGACCCGATGGTCGGCATCTCATTGCAGGGGATCAACCCTGATCGCCCGAACTTACTGCCCGGTAACGTCGGGTCGGCGACCTACAGCGTGAAACAGCCTATCCCGCTATGGGGCAAGCGCGGGTTGGCCCGCGACGTGGCGCGACAGCAGGCTGACGCCGTCCAGCTGGAGCGGGAAGCCGCGGCGCTGAGGTTGCTGGCGCAGGCGGAGCAGGCCTATGTGCGCTACTGGCATGCCCGCGAGGGTGTGGCCGTGGTTGACCGGCTGATCGAACTGTTGGCGCAGATGGAAGAGGTTGCCCGGGTACGGTACGCCTTGGGCGTCGCGGCCCAGCAGGATTCCATCCGCGCGCAGGTGGCCCGCACCGCGATGCAGCGCGAACGTATCGAGCGCCTGGCTATCCGTGAAGAGGCCGTGGCCATGTTGAACGCCACCCTCGGCCGGCCGGCCGACGCCCCCTTGGCCGAGCCGACCGGCGAGCCCGTGCTGGCCGTGCCGGCCGCTTCGCTCGGCGAAGCGCTCGGCCTGCTGGCGGAGGCCCGGCATCCTGCCTTGCGGGCCAGTACGGCACTGGCTGGGGCGGCCGATACGGCGGCGCAGCTCCAGCGCCGCCGCCGTTTGCCTGATCTCACGCTCGGCGTGGGCGTCATGCAGCGCGATGATCGCGTCGACGCCTACGAGGTGATGCTCGAAGTGGAGATCCCGCTACAGCGGCGTGCGCTGCGTGAGCGAGAGCGTGAGGCCCTGCTGATGAGGGACGCCGCAACGGCGCGTGCCGAGGCGATCGGTACCGAGCTGCAGGGCCAACTGGGCCAGGCGTGGGCCCAGACCCGGAGTGCACGCGAGCAGCGCCGCCTGATCGAGCAGACATTGTTGCCGCAGGCGCAGGCCAACTTCGAATCCGCCCTCGCCAGCTACCGGGTCGGCGACGTCGACTTCGGCACCTTGTTGGAGGCCTTGGAGGCCTGGCAAGGCGCTGATCTGTCGCGCGTGGATGTCCGTCGTAATGAACTCGTTGGCGCCGCTACGGTGCGCGCCCTGATTGGGAGTGTCGAATGAATCGGTTCAATTGGAGTGTCCTGGCCCTCGCTGTTGGAGCGGCGCTGGCCCTGGGGTGGTGGTCGGGACGCGCCTCGGCGCCGGACGCCGGGTCGCTGAACGTCCAAGAGACCTCGGCCGAATCGGGCGAGCGCAAGATCTTGTACTACCGCAACCCCATGGGTCTGCCCGACACTTCGCCCGTGCCCAAGAAGGACGCCATGGGCATGGACTACATCCCGGTATTTGAGGGCGGAGAGCCGGCCGCGGAGCCGGGAACGGTCGTGTTGCCGCCCGACAAGGTCCAGAAATTGGGCGTGCGCACCGAGGTGGCCGTTCGAGAGGCCTTGGTCGCCAACGTCCGTGCGAGCGCCTCGGTGCAGGTGGACGAGACTCGGCAATTTGTAGTTGCCCCGCGCTTTGAGGGCTGGATAGAGACCCTGTACGCGAACGAGACCGGCATGACAGTGCGGCGCGGCGAGCCGCTGATGGCGATCTACAGCCCGGAGCTGATCGCGGCCCAAGGCGAGTACGCGGTGGCCGATGCGGCGGCGAAGCGTCTGGCCGACAGCGATCCGGCCAGCGCGGCCACCATGCGCCAGTTGCGCGACGCGGCGCAAACGCGCCTACGCAACTGGGAGGTGGCCGGGGCACAGGTCGCTCGCCAGGGTCGAGAGGCCCGCCTGGTGCTGTCGGCACCCGCCGATGCCGTCGTGGTAGATAAGCCCGTCGTCCAGGGCGACCGATTCACCCCGGGCCAGACCATCCTGCGGCTCGCCGACCTCTCCACGGTCTGGGTGATCGCCGAGGTGCCGACATCGGCGTCGGCCGATCTGGCGATCGGCAGCCAGGCCAGCTTCGAGACGCCCAGTCTGCCCGGGCAGCGTTTCGAAGGTGAGGTGAGCTTCCTGCAGCCGGTGGTCAACCTGGCCAGCCGCACGGTCGGCGTGCGAATTGAACTGCCCAATCCCGATGGGGTCCTGCGCCCCGGGCTCTTTGGCGATGTGGAACTGCAGGGCCGCAGCGGGGAGCCTACCGTCGTGGTGCCACGTTCGTCCGTCATCGACTCCGGGACGCGCCAAGTGGTTCTGGTGCAAACGGCGCCGGGCCGCTTCGCGCCACGCGAGGTTCGATTGGGTGCTCGCGCCGGCGACCGGGTCGCCGTGCTGTCAGGCGTCGAGGCCGGGGAGATGGTCGTGGTCTCAGCGAACTTCCTGATCGATGCTGAGAGCAACCTGCGATCGGCCATGCAGGGCATGGAGCACGGCTCGACACCACCGGCCGAGGACCACAGCGCCCATGACGCGTCCGCGGAGCCGACGGCGCCCCCGGTCGATGACCCGCACGCTGCCCATTCGGGAGGGCAGTGACATGCTTGCCCGCCTGATCGAATGGTCGGTCCGCAACGTCTTCCTGATTCTGGTGATGGCGATCGCAGTCACTGCCGCCGGCATTTACGCCGTCGCCAAAACCCCGCTCGATGCCCTGCCCGACCTGTCGGACGTGCAGGTCATCGTATTCACCGAAGTGCCTGGTCAGGCGCCGCAGGTGGTCGAGGACCAGGTCACCTACCCGCTGACCACGGCCATGCTGGCGGTGCCCAAGTCCAAGGTCGTGCGTGGCTTCTCGTTCTTCGGGGCCTCCTTCGTCTACGTGATCTTCGAGGACGGCACCGACATCTACTGGGCGCGCTCACGCGTACTCGAGTATCTGAACTTCGCCTCCAAGAAGCTGCCCGAGGGCGTGACCCCCACGCTGGGACCGGACGCCACGGGCGTGGGCTGGGTCTATCAATATGTGCTTGAGGGCGAACAGTGGTCGCTCGACCAACTGCGCGCCATCCAGGACTGGTATGTGCGCTACCAGCTGACCAAGGCCCCGGGCGTGGCCGAGGTCGCTAGTGTGGGCGGCTTCGTGCGCCAGTATTCGGTCACCGTCGACCCCGGCCGACTGCGCCAGTACGGCATCCCCCTCTCGAGGGTCTCGGAGGTGATCGCCAGCAGCAACCGGGACGTCGGCGGGCGCGTCCTGGAGATGGCGGAGACCGAGTACATGATCCGCGGCCGCGGCTACCTGCGCGGCATCGAGGACATTGAACAGCTGGTCGTCAAGGCCGAGGACGGCACCCCGGTGCTGGTGGGCGACCTGGCCCGGGTCGAGCTGGTGCCGGATGAGCGCCGTGGCGTCACCGAGCTCAACGGGGAAGGAGAAGCGGTGGGCGGCATTGCGGTGGCGCGCTACGGCGAGAACGCCTTGTCGGTGATCGAGGGACTCAAAGAGAAGATCGCGGAGATCGGTCCGGGCCTGCCTGAGGGAGTGTCAATCCGCGCCGTGTATGACCGCTCCGACCTGATCCACCGGGCCATCGCCACCCTGCGCTGGACCCTGTTCGAAGAGAGCCTGATCGTCGCACTGGTGTGCATCGTGTTTCTCTTCCACGTGCGCAGCGCCTTGGTGGCCATCATCATGCTGCCCGTAGGCGTGCTGATCGCGTTCCTGGCGATGCGCCTGCTGGGCATGAACTCCAACATCATGAGCTTGGGCGGCATCGCCATCGCCATTGGCGCGATGGTGGACGCGGCGATTGTGATGATCGAGAACGCGCACAAGCACATCGAGCGCGATGATGGAACCAAGCCCCGCATACAACTGATCATCGATGCCTGCCGGGAAGTGGGGCCGGCACTCTTCTTCAGTCTGCTGATCATCACCGTATCGTTCCTGCCAGTGTTCGCCCTGGAAGCGCAAGAGGGCCGTCTGTTTCACCCGCTGGCCTTCACCAAGACCTTTGCCATGGCAGGCGGCGCCCTGCTGTCGGTGACCTTGGTGCCGGTGCTGATGCTGCTGTTCGTGCGCGGCAAGATCCTGCCTGAAGCCAAGAACCCGGTGAACCGGTTCCTGATCGCGATCTATCGGCCGGTGATTGCCGTTGTGCTTCGGCACAAGGCGGCCACCTTGGTGCTGGCGCTGGTTGCCTTGCTCGGAACGGCTTGGCCTGCTGCGCGCTTGGGCAGTGAGTTCATGCCCACGCTCAACGAAGGCACCCTGCTCTACATGCCTGCGTCGCTGCCCGGCATGTCGGTCACCAAGGCCGCGGAGCTGCTCCAACAGCAGGACCGGATCATCAAGACCTTCCCGGAAGTCGAGTCCGTGTTCGGCAAGGCCGGCCGGGCCCTCACCGCCACGGACCCGGCACCGCTGGAGATGTTCGAGACGGTCATTAACCTCAAACCCGAGGAGCAGTGGCGGGAAGGCATGACCATCGACAAGCTTATCGCCGAGATGGATACGGCGCTGCAGTTCCCGGGCGTGGCCAACTCCTGGACCATGCCGATCAAAGCTCGCACCGACATGCTGGCCACCGGCATCCGCACGCCGATTGGCATCAAGGTGTTCGGGACGGACCTGGGCGAGATGGAGCGACTCGCCAAGGAAATCGAGGCTGCCGTGCGCACGGTTCCGGGCACCACCAGTGCCTACGCCGAGCGTCTCACCGGTGGGTTCTACCTCGACATCGAACCCGACCGTCGCCAGCTGGCGCGCTACAACCTGCCGGTCGGAGAACTGCAGGACGTCATCGCTGCCGCGCTAGGTGGCGAGATGGTCACCACGACGGTGGAAGGGCGTGAGCGTTTTGGCGTGATCGTGCGCTATCCCCGTGAATTGCGCGACAGCCCGCAATCCATCGCGCAGCAAGTGCTGGTGCCGACCATGGACGGTGCCCAGATCCCCTTGGGCGAACTGGCGGATGTGACGGTTCGCAAGGGCGCGCCGTCGATCCGTACCGAGAATGCCCTGCTCTCGGCTTACATCTACGTCGATACGCGCGATCCGGACATGGGCGCCTACGTCCGCGCCGCGCAAGAGGCCGTGGCCAATTCGGTCACTTTCCCGCCGGGCTACTACGCGACCTGGAGCGGCCAGTACGAGTACATGCAGCGGGCGATCGCCAAGATGAAGATCGTGGTCCCGGTGACGCTGTCGCTGATCTTCCTGCTGCTGTACCTGAACTTCCGCCGGGTCACCGAGTCGCTGATCGTGATGCTGTCGGTGCCCTTTGCGCTGGTGGGCGGTGTGTGGCTGATGTGGGCACTGGATTACAACTTGAGTGTCGCGGTCGCCGTGGGCTTCATCGCGTTGGCCGGTGTCGCTGCCGAAACCGGCGTGGTGATGCTGATCTACCTCGACCACGCCCTGGAGGCTCGGGCCCAGGCCCGCCGTGCCAAGGGCGAGGCGCTGACGCTGGCAGATATCACCGATGCCATCGTCGAAGGCGCGGTCGAACGCGTCCGACCCAAGATGATGACGGTCGTTGCGATCATGGCGGGCCTGCTGCCGATCATGTGGAGCACGGGCACCGGCTCGGAGGTCATGCGGCGCATTGCCGCGCCGATGGTCGGCGGCATGGTCTCGTCCACGATCCTGACCCTGGTCGTGATCCCGGCGATCTATGCGCTGGTCAAGCGTCGCGAGTTGCTGGGCCCCCGCGCCCAGCCCCTGCCGGTCGCTGATATGTCGGAGACGGCGCGATGATCGGCCCCGCCCAGGCCATTGACTTGCGTGCGACACCCAGCTTTAGGGTCCGCATACCGCGCCGGCGCCGTGCGGCGAACCGACGCCGGGTCCGGCGCCCAGGCTAGGGGGCGGCCGTGCGGCCCGGGCGTGTCGCCCGGGCCGACGCGCCGCTCCCGGAGTCTGCGGTCCGCTTGCCTCCCACTCTTGCCTCAGGCGTTTGTCATGACTCATCACGACTCGCATCCACTTCCTTCGGGTGTTGCGTGCACCTGCATGTTGGTAGTTCCTGACGCAAGGACGGTGCGGGTCGGTCAATTGACCTAGGTCAAAGCCAGGGATCACGAGAGGTGTAGGGTACTAACCAAGATGAACAGCTTCCGCCGCCACCGCTGGCGCACCCCAATCTCGCTGCTGGCGATGCTGGCGCTGGTTTGGGCACAACTGGTTCTGGCGAGTCATCCGGCGTGCGCAGTTTCGGCGATGGCATCGATGCCCGCCCACGCCGAACATGCCGATCATGCCCAGCCCGCGGCAGCCGACCCGCCCCCGCCGTGCCATGGGGCCTCGCTGAGTGAGGACGCGCCACTGTGCGCTTCCCACTGCAGCCAAGGCGACCTGAGCAAGGAGGCACCGCGCTTGGCGTCTGTCCCCGCCTTGGGCCCACTGCCGACTCTGCCAGTCGTAGCCGTTCAGCGACTGCCGGATGCGGCGGGTCACGCGGTGGCCGCTCGTCCGCATAGCGCTTGGCATCGACCTACGCCGCACCCGGCGAGCCTCCTGCTGATCTGATCCCGCGCCGATGACCGGCCGGTGCCCGTCCGGGCTCCGGTCGCTTCGGTGCAGCCGCCGTGTCCACGGCCTGCCCCGCCGACTCCTACCGCATCGCCCCTGGGCAGCGGTTCGTGCGAGGCCAAGACGATGGGATCGTCCCACTCCAAGCGTGTTGTCACTGCCGCTCTGCGCCGGCCGGCGTGCCTTGACCTGTGTTCGACACACAGGTTTACGGTCTCCGGACGGTTCTGCGGGAGCATGCAATGACGGCCGACCTTCGCAAATCCGATCCGCCGATGACGGTGCGCCGTCTGGCGCACTTGGGAGGCGTGACCGTGCACGTGGTGCGCAACTACCTGCGCCGCGGCCTGCTTCGCGCCGCCAGCCACACCGAGGCCGGCTACCAGTTGTTCTCGACCGCGGAACTGCATCGCCTGCATTTCATCCGCACGGCGCAGCGTCTCGGCTTCACCCTCGCCGAGATCGAGGAAATCCTACGGCGCAGCCGCCAGCGCAAGAGCCCATGTCCGCTGGTACGCGACATCATCAGCCGTCGGCTGACGGAAACCCGCGACCAGCTCGAGCAACTCCTGGCGCTGCAGACGCGAATGGAGCAAGCCGTTGCCCAGTGGTCTCGCCTGCCCGACGCCGTGCCGACGGGCAGTGACGTCTGCGCGCTGATCGAGGCCGTCGCGGCCAGCGAGGCCGCCGCCGTTCCCAAATCCACCTCGCGGCGCCTCTTGGGCCGTCGCGCCTCTGCAGAGGAAAAGACCTCATGACGCGGCCCCGTCAATCCCCCTTGTCTTGCGGGCTGTCGCTGTCGGTAACGGCGGTCCTGCTGTACCTGGCCTGCACGCTGATCGTGGCGTGGTCCCCCGGCGCCCTGGTCGCCGGCCTGGGCCTGGTCGTGCACGGACTGAGCCTGTCCGGCCTCACGCCGGCGGTCGGTGAACTGCGCTGGAGCGCGGTGCTGATCGGTTCGCTCGCGATCGCCGGTTACGCCTTCGTGGCGGGCGCCTTGTTCACCATTGTCAATCGCTTGATTGGAGGTAACCGATGAACCGCTCTAACGTTTCCCTGCTGCTCGCGAGCCTGTTCGCGGCCCCGTTGGCCGTCGCCGCACCGCCGGAGACCGACGAGCCGACCGACGACACCCCGGTGATGCTGATCACCTATGTGCGCCTGGCGATCAACGAGGAGCACGAAACCCGGGCACGCTTTGGCACGGCGTATGAGCAGTACGCGGACGCGGTGCCGCGGTTCTTCCCACGCCGTCGCCGGCCGCTGGCGGTGGCGTCATGAGCACCGCCATGAACACTCAGGCGGTAAGGGTCTGGCCGATCGGCGACATGCTGACCGAGGGCTGCGCCCGCACGCTGGCCGCCACGGTTCGCGGGTTGCCGGGCGTGCAGGCCGCCGAAGCCAATTTTGCGGTCGGCACGCTTCAGGTGCGCTATACCCGCGGCGCTGCGGAGCCGACGGCGATTACGGCGGCGATTCGCGCTTGCGGCTTCACCTGCCGCGCCCCGTCCGCCGAGTTTGTCCCGCCAGGCGCCTCCGCCGGGTCGGCCGCCAGTCACTCTGCACATGCCGGCCATGCCCCGTCGCCCTCCCCCGCAGCGTCGGCCCTCCCTGAGGACGCGACGCCGTCGATGCAAGGGCACGCGGGCCATGCGCCCGTCGCGCCGGACAAGCGCGGCGCGGACCCGCACGAGGGCATGCACCACGGGGGCGATTTGCACGCGGCGGCGGCGGACATGCGCCGGCGCTTCATAGTCGCCTTGGCGTTCTCCATCCCGCTGTTTATCTGGTCCCCGATGGGGCTGATGAGCGCGCCGGCGACGCCATTCGGCCTAACTGAGAACGTCTGGCTATGGCTGCTGGCCAGCGGTGCGCTGCTCTACCCGGGCTGGCCCTTCTTCACGGCCGCGATCCGCTCGCTGCGCCGTGGCGTCCTCGACATGGCGGTGCTGGTGTTGCTCAGTGTCGGCACGGGCTATGTCTTCAGTCTGGGCGCGACGTTTGTGTTCGATGGCCCCAACTTCTACGAGGCTTCCTCGGTCCTGCTGACCTTCATCCTGCTGGGCCACTGGCTTGAGATGCGGGCCCGCGCCGGTGCCTCGGATGCCATGAAGGCCCTGCTCAAACTCTCGCCGCCGCGGGCGATCGTGCGTCGCGACAATGTCGACGTGGAGATCGCCACTGACGACGTGCAGGTGGGCGATGTGGTGGTCGTGCGTCCCGGCGCCAAGGTGCCGGTCGACGGCGAGGTGCTCGAGGGCCAGTCCCAAGTGGACGAGTCGATGCTCACCGGCGAGTCGATGCCGGTGAAGAAGGCGCCGGGCGCTCTGGTGGTTGGCGGCACCATCAATCGCAGCGGCGCCTTCACTTACCGCGCCACCAAAGTCGGCGCCGACACCGCGCTTGCCCAGATCATCCAGTTGGTCCAGGCCGCCCAGAATTCCAAGGCCCCGGCCCAGCTGCTGGCCGACCGCGCCTCGCAATGGCTGGTGCTGGCGGCGATCGTGATCGGCTTGCTGACGTTCGCCGTCTGGTTCTGGTGGCTCGGTCAGACGCTGCTGTTTGCGCTCACCCTGACGATTACGGTGTTCGTGATTGCCTGCCCGGATGCGCTGGGCCTGGCAACGCCCATGGCGATCATGATTGGTACGGGCCTTGGGGCCCGCCACGGCATCTTGTTCAAACATGCCGAGGCCATCGAGCAATGCGCCCGGCTCAACGTGGTGATTTTCGACAAGACTGGCACCTTGACGGTGGGACAACCCGACGTGGTGGATACCGTGGCGGCGGCGGACTGGGACCAGGCGCGCTTGATCGAGGTTGCGGCCGCCGTGGAGGCGCATTCCGAGCACCCGCTGGCACAGGCGATTCTCAAGCACGCCGGGCCGGTCACGGATCGCGCCACCGATTACACCAATATCGACGGCCAAGGCGCGATGGGTCGGGTGGGCGGGCGCTGGGTGCATCTGGGCAACCGCTTGCTGATGGCCGCGCAAGGCGTGGCCGTGGACGAACTGGAGGCCCAGGCCGACGGACTCAAGGGCGCCGGCCGCACCGTCATCTACGTGGCGGTCGATCGGCGCTTGGCAGGCGTCATCGCGATTGCAGACGCCATTCGGCCAACCTCGCGGGCCACCATCGAAGAGCTGCATCGCCGCAATATCCGGGTCGCCATGATCACCGGCGACAACCGCCCGACGGCCGAGCGTGTGGCGGCCGACCTGGGGATCGACATCGTGCTCGCGGACGTGTTGCCGGGCGACAAGGCCGCCGAGGTCAAGAAGCTCCAGGCCCAGGGCCTGAAGGTCGGCATGGTGGGCGATGGCGTCAACGATGCCCCAGCCCTGACCCAAGCCGAGGTCGGCTTCGCGATCGGCGCCGGTACCGACGTGGCGATCGACAGCGCCGACACGGTGCTGATGCGCAGCGACCCCTATGACGTCGTGCGGGCGATCACGATCGCCCGCGGGACGCTGCGCAAGATGCACCAGAACCTGGCGTGGGCGGTGGGCTACAACGTCCTGGCGTTCCCGCTGGCCGCCGGTGTGCTCTTCCCGTTCGTGCTCTCGCCCGAAATCGCCGCGCTGTCGATGTCCGGCAGCTCGGTGATCGTGGCGGTCAATGCGCTGTTGCTCAAGCGTCTCCCCTTGGCCGCGGCTGCGGCCGAGTCGTCCCCCGAGTCCCTCAAGGAGTCCCTGTCATGAATACCGTCCCTGTTTCCTCCCGTACCCCGATCCTGCGCGGCCGAGCCCGTCGCTGGCTGGGTCTGGGCGTGTTGATGCTGGCCTTGGCCGGCACCGCCCACGCCGAAGAAAGCGGCTTCCGGCATGAGGTCCTGATGCGCGGTCAGATACTCGAGGCCCGCTCGGGCGCGTTGGTCGTCTGCGTGGGCGAGGCCGATGGCGCCCAGGTCGGGCAGGTGCTCGACGTCGTGCGCCACAAGCGGGTCTCCCGCAGTCCCAAGGCGGCCGGTGCCCGGTTCCGTCGCGAGCCGGTCGGCCAAGTGCGGATCACGGAGCTGTTCGATACGCACTACGCCCAGGCCCAGGTGGTCACCGGCAAGCCCAAGGTCAACGACACCGTTGAACTGATCCGCTGATGAACGAACGGCGCCTGCGGCAGCGTTGGCCGGCCCTGGGGGCTGGCGATGCAGCCGCAGGGGCCTGGCCGCGGAACCGCCTGCCCCGGGCGGCCCCTTACCCCACAAGGATTCCCCTCATGTCTTCCCCTGCGTCCCGCTCCCTGCATTTCCTCGGCGCCGCCGGCACCGTCACCGGCTCTCGCTATCTGGTCCAGGCGGCGGGTCAACGCATCCTGGTCGATTGCGGCCTGTTCCAGGGCTACAAGCAGCTGCGCGAGCGCAACTGGGCGGATTTTCCGGTCGCGCCCGCGTCCATCGACACGGTGCTGCTGACCCATGCCCACCTGGATCACGCAGGCTATCTGCCGGCCCTGGTCAAGCAAGGCTTCGCTGGACGGATCCTTTGCACCGAGGCCACGCGCGATCTGAGCCAACTGCTGCTGCCCGACAGCGGCCATCTGCTGGAGGAAGAAGCGCGCTACGCGAAGAAGAAGGGCTACTCCAAGCACGCCAATCCGCTGCCGCTGTACACCCAGGAAGATGCGATGACGTGCCTGACCCGATTCGATGGCCGCCCGTTCCTGGAGCCGCAGGCCCTCGCGCCGGGCGTCAGTGCCCGGTTCATCCCGGCCGGCCATATCCTGGGCGCCGCCCAGATTGCGCTGACCATTGACGGTCGCCGCCTGCATTTCACCGGCGACCTCGGCCGCGCCAGTGACGCGCTGATGAAAGCCCCGGCGCCGTTCGAGGGTGCGGACGTGCTGGTGTGCGAGTCCACCTACGGCAACCGCCGACATCCCACCGCCGACGCCGAGGCGGAGCTCGCGCCCGTGATCAAGCGGGTCGCCGCCCGCGGCGGCGTCATTGTCATTCCCGCCTTCGCCGTCGGCCGGGCCCAGGCCCTGATGCTGCATATCGCCCGGCTGCGTCAGCGCGGCGAGATCCCGCGCGTGCCGGTCTATCTCAATAGCCCGATGGCAATCAATGCCACAGACCTCTACCACCGCCACCATGACGAGCACCACGTGACCGACGCCGAGTGCCGGGACATGTTTGAGCTGGCCACCATGGTGCGGACCGTGGAGGAGTCCAAGGCGCTCAATATGCAGCGCGGGCCGATGATTATCATCTCCGCCAGCGGCATGCTCTCCGGTGGGCGCGTCCTGCATCACCTGGTGGCGTTTGGCCAGGACTCGCGCAACGCAATCCTGCTGGCCGGCTACCAGGCCGGCGGCACCCGGGGCGCGGCGCTGGTGCGCGGCGAGAAATCGTTGCGCATCTTCGGGCAGGAGGTGCCGATCCAGGCCGAGGTCGTGGCCATGGAGAGTTTCTCTGGCCACGCCGACAGCGAGGAACTGCTTGCCTGGCTGCGCCCGGCCCCGGTCACGCCCAAGATGACCTACATCACCCATGGCGAACCCGACGCCGCCGATGCCCTGCGCGGCCGGATCGAGCGCGAGCTCGGCTGGCACTGCCGCGTCCCTGAGCATCTGGAACGGGTGCCGCTCGGCGGCGAGGCGGCGGCATGACCGAGCACGCCCACACCCGCCTGCGCGTGGTGCGCGCCGGCATCGATACCTACCAGCAGCCGGTGGTCTATATGCACCGCGACTGCCCCGTCTGCCGCTCGGAGGGCTTTGCGGCCCTGACCCGGGTCCAGATGCGGGTCGGGACACGCGAGGTCATCGCCACCCTGAACGTCGTCACGGGCGATCACCTGGCGGTCGATGAGGTGGCGCTGTCGGACGCGGCTTGGCAGGCCGTAACGCCCGAGGCCGGCGCCTACGCGACGTTCCAGCATCCCGAGCAGGCCGCTTCGGCCGGCGCCCTGCGCGCCAAGGTGTTCGGGGCGCGGCTCGACGACGCCGACTGTCTCGCCCTGATGCGCGACACCGCCGCCAACCGGCTCTCCGACATTGAGCTGGCGGCGTTTGTGACCGCCTGCGCTGGCGAGCGCTTGGACCACGGCGAAACGATCGCCCTGACCCGGGCCATGGTGGCGGTCGGTGAGCGCCTGGACTGGGGCGGCGGTCCGGTGCTGGACAAGCACTGCGTGGGGGGGCTGCCAGGCAATCGCACCACCCCGATCGTGGTCGCGATCATCGCGGCGCTGGGGCATCGCATCCCCAAGACCTCGTCGCGGGCGATCACCTCCCCGGCCGGCACCGCCGACACGATGGAGGTGATGGCCCCGGTGGCGCTGGATTTGGCGGCGATGCGGCGGGTGGTCGAACGCGAGGGCGGCTGCATCGTCTGGGGCGGCAATGTGCGCCTGAGTCCGGCCGACGACGTGCTGATCCGGGTCGAGCGACCGCTGGACTTCGACAGCGACGGCCAACTGGTCGCCAGTGTGCTGTCCAAGAAGGTGGCCGCCGGCGCGAGCCAAGTGCTGATCGACATGCCCGTTGGGCCCACCGCCAAGGTGCGCTCGGACGCGGCGGCGCAGGCGCTGGCAGCACGACTGACCGTCACCGGATCCGCGATGGGCCTGAACCTGGCGGTCTTGCACACCGATGGTCGCCAGCCGGTCGGCATGGGCATCGGCCCGGCGCTGGAGGCCCGCGACGTGCTGGCCGTGCTGCGCGGCGCGCCCGGGGCCCCGGCCGACCTGCGCACGCGGGCTTTGGCCGTCGCCGGCGCTTTGCTCGAGCTCGCGCCCGGCACGCCGCCCGGTCAGGGACCGGCCCTGGCCACGCAGGCATTGGACTCGGGTCGCGCCTGGGCCAAGTTCCTGGCCATCTGTGAGGCGCAAGGCGGCTTCAGCGAGCCGGGCGAAGCACCCTTCCAGGCGCCGGTAGTGGCCCCCCGTGCCGGGCGCATCGCCGCGATCGACAACCGACGCCTGGCCAAGGTGGCCAAGTTGGCCGGCGCACCCGGCGCGGCCTTGGCCGGCGTCGTCTGCACGTTGCGCATCGGGGATCCGGTCGTAGCCGGGCAACCGCTGTACACCGTGCACGCCCAGTCCCCCGGCGAGCGCGACTACGCCTTGGCCTACGCCCAGACCCACACCGACATCCTGTCCCTGGAGGCCCCATGAGCCGCGTGCTGATCCCCTTTCCCGATTTGCAGCCGCTGGCGGTGGATTTGGCGGCGCGTTTGAACGCCCGCGTGGCACCCGTGGGCTGGCGCCGGTTCCCCGACGGGGAATCGCTGGTGACGCTCGACCGCCAACTCAGCGGAGTCGACGTGGTGGTGGTGGCCGGCCTGAGGAACGTGGACTCGGTGGCGCTGGCGCTGCGCTTTGTCGCCGAGACCGCCCGCGAGCTGGGCGCCCGTTCGGTCGGCCTGGTCGCCCCGTACCTGCCCTACATGCGCCAGGACACGCGCTTTCATCCCGGCGAAGCGATCAGCGCGCCGATCTTTGCCCGGTTCCTGGAGCAAAGCGTCGACTGGCTGGTGACGGTGGATCCGCACCTGCACCGCAATCCGCGCCTGGACGGGTTGTTCTCGATCCCGACCCGCCATGTCGCCGCGGCGGCGGCGATGGCGGCCTGGGTGCAGGCCAACGTCCCCGACGCGATCTTGATCGGTCCCGACAGCGAATCGGCGCAGTGGGTTGGCGATATCGCCGCGCGGGCGCAGGTGCCGTTCCAGGTGCTGGCCAAGATCCGGGAGGGCGATCGCTCCGTCCGGGTGAGCCTGCCCGATCCCGTCGCCGCTCGCGGCCGCACGCCCGTGGTGGTCGATGACATCGTCTCCTCGGGCCATACGATGATCGAAACCCTCAAGCATCTGGCCACGCTGGGGTTGCCCCCGGCGACGTGCCTGGTCACCCACGCGGTCTTTTCCGAGGACGCCTACGAGCGCCTGCTCGCCGCCGGCGCCCGGCGCGTCGTCAGCACCGACACCATTCCCCACCCGGCCTGCAATGCCATTGCGATGGCGCCGGCGCTGGCGGTGGCCTGCGAGGCCCTGCTCGCCGAGCGCACCCCGTCCCTGGCCGCCCCGTGAGCCGCGCCGTCCACCGCCCCATCTGTGCCCTGGAGTTTCGATGAACGACCTAACCTGCCCCGCCAGCGCCATCAGCGCCATTGACCAGCACCGGATTGACCAGTTGGCCCGGCGCTACGCCCAGGCCGAGCCGGCCTTCGCCGCGTGGGCCGCCGGCTATGGCGTCATCACGCACACGCCGCTCACCCAGCTGCGCGTGCGCGCCATGCTCGAAGAGTTGGTCGCCACTGGCGCGCTGCCGGATGCAGAGACCGGCTATAGGCGCCTGAGCGCGGCCGATCGCATTGCCAGCGCGGGCATGTGGCTGGTGGCGCATATGACCTACGCCCAGCGTGTCCGGCTCGATGGCAGTCCGATGGCCGCCGAGGACTTCAAGCCGCAGCCCGAAGGCCATACCGGCGGCGCGTTGAACATGGTGCCGGCCTACACCGGTTACCTGGCGATGAATGCGCTCGATGGCCGGACCCGCGCCTGGATGATGGGCCAGGGCCACTGCGTGGCGGCGATCGATGCGCTCAACGTGATCGTCGACAACATGAGCCCGGCGCATGCGGCCCGCTATGGCCTGGATGAGCCGCGGCTGGCGCGATTCGTGGGCGACTTCTACTCCTATGCGCTCACGCCCGAGGGGCGGCCGGCCTCGCCGCTGGGCTCGCACGTCAACGCCCACACCGCCGGCGGCCTGCAGGAAGGCGGCTATCTGGGCTTTGCCGAGCTGCACTACGTGCACGCGCCGCTGCCCGGTGAGCGGCTGGTCGCGTTCGTCAGCGATGGCGCCTTCGAGGAGCAGCGTGGCGGCGACTGGGCGCCGCGCTGGTGGCGCCCGGACGATTCGGGCTTGGTCGCGCCCATCATGATCCTCAACGGCCGGCGCATCGAGCAGCGCAGCCAGATCGAACAGCAGGGCGGCGAGGACTGGCTGTATCGCCACCTGCGGCTCAATGGATTCGAACCCATCGGCCTGGACGGGCGCGATCCGGCCAGCATCGCCTGGGGCATCCATGTCATCGAGTCGCGGCTGCAGGCCTGCACCGAGGCGGCCGCGCTGCATCCCGAGGGCGATTTCCGAATCCCGCTGCGCTACGGTGTCGCCGAGGCGCCCAAGGGCTTTGGGTTTCCCGGCGCCGGCACCAACGCCGCCCACAACTTGCCGCTATCGGGTAATCCCCACCGCGATGCGGCCGCCCGCGAGCAGTTCAATGCCGGCTGTGCGCCGCTCTACGTGCCGCCGGCGGATCTGCAGGCGGCGATTGCGGCTCTCAATACACACGCGACTCAGGGTCGGCCGCGCGAGCGCGACCACGCGCTCGCGACCCGCCAGGTGGCGCTGCCGACCGTGCCCGAGCCGGCCTGGGCGGAGCCCGGCACGATTGGCTCGCCGATGGCCGCTCTGGATGGTCAGTTTGTTCGCTTGGTGCAGGCCAACCCGCAGCTGCGCCCGCGCGTGGGTAATCCCGATGAGTTGCGCAGCAACAAACTCGACGCGACCCTGGACCTGCTCAAACACCGGGTGCAGGAGCCGGAAGCCGGCGTCGCAGAATCGCGCACCGGCGCTGTAGTCACCGCGCTCAACGAGGAGGCGGTCGTTTGCGCGGCGCTGGCGAACAAGGGCGGACTCAACCTGGTGGTGACGTACGAGGCCTTCGCCCCGAAGATGCTGGGCGCCTTGCGCCAGGAACTCATTTTCTCCCGGCATCTGCGCGAGGCCGGGCGGCCGCCGGGCTGGCTGGGCGTACCGGTGGTGCTGACGTCGCACACCTGGGAGAACGCCAAGAACGAACAGTCCCACCAGGACCCGACCCTGGCCGAGGCGCTGCTGGGCGAAATGGCGGACGGCGCCCGCGTGTGTTTCCCGCCGGACGGCAACAGCGCCATGGTGGCCCTGACCCATAGCCTGCGGGCCCAGGGCACGATCACGGCGCTGGTGGTGCCCAAGCGCGAGGTGCCCAATCGTTTGACGCCGGCGCAGGCGCGCCTGCTCGCCGAGGAGGGCCTGCTCTTGCTGCACGGCGACCCCGACACCGCCGCGGTGCTGCTGGCCGCCACCGGCAGCTACCAGCTGGGGGAAGTGTTACGGGCGCATCAGCGACTTCAATCGTCGGGGATCGCCACGGCCGTCATCTATATCGGCGAGCCAGGGCGGCTGCGGGCCGGACGCGATGCACGGGAAACCGCCTACGTGCTTTCTGATGCCTTGGTGCTGCGCCATTTCCCGGTCGGCACCCCACGCGTGTTCGTGACCCATACCCGGCCCGAACCCTACCTGGGCGCGCTTCGGCGGATCGATACCGGGCCCGCCACGACGCGGGCACTGGGCTTCGTCAACCAGGGCGGCACGCTGGACGTGCCAGGGCTGCTGTTCGCCAACGGCTGCACCTGGGCGCATACGGTCGCGGCGGCGCTGGCAGTGCTGGGTCGCCCCCTCAATGACGGATTGCGGGCCGACGAGCAAGCCGCCCTGGCCGGCCGCGGCGACCCGACCCTGATCACGCGCCCGGCATGAACACCTCTCAACCAAAGCCTGCCTCGCGCCTGCCCCGCAGCCTGCAGATCGCCGTTGCCTTGGGCGGCTTCGGCTGGACTTGGTGGCGGCGCCATCGGCGCGCCCCGGAAAGCCTGCCGGCGCGCCTGCGCGAAACCCTGGAAGGCTTGGGGACGACCTTCGTCAAGCTGGGCCAGGGATTGAGCCTGCGCCGGGACCTCTTGCCGGCCCCGTACCTGGTCGAGCTGGAGGCCTTGCACGCCCACGTGCCGCCGTTCGAGTCGGCGTTGGCGGTGGCGGCGATCGAGTCCGCGTTCGGCCAGCCCGTGGACCAGCTGTTCGCCGAGTTCGAGCCCGTCCCCTTCGCCGCCGCGTCGGTCGCCCAGGTGCACCGGGCCCAACTGCCGGACGGGCGCACGGTCGCGGTCAAGGTACGCCGGCCCGGCATCGTGGCCCAGGTGCATGCCGACCTGCGGCTGCTGCGGCGCTTCGTGCGGGTTTGCCAATGGCTGCTCCCCGGCCTGCGGCGCTACCAGCCCCTGGACCTGATCGAGGAGTTGGGGCAGTTCCTGCACCAGGAAATCGACATGGTCCAGGAGGCACGCAACATGCGGCGTCTGGCCAGCACGCTCGATCCCCTGCCCTACCTGACCTTGCCGCACGTGGTGGAGCCGCTGGTCGCCCCGGCGGTGATCGTGCAGGAGTTCAGCCACGGCGCGCCGCTGGCGACGCGCAATCGCACGCCGCGCGGCCGCGACCTGGCCGGCCTGCTGCTCGATGCCTACGTCCACCAGCTGATGGGGGCCGGCGTGTTTCATGCCGATCCGCATCCGGGCAACTTGTTTGAACTCCCGGACGGTCGCCTCTGCTTTCACGACTTTGGCTCCATCGGCTACTTGGACCCGGCAGCGCGCACCGCGTTCGCGCAACTGATCGAGGGCCTGGTGGTGGACGATGCCTCGGCGGTGCTCGATGCCGTGGTGGCGATGGGGTTCATTCAGGGCGCGATCGATCGACGGGCCTATGTGCGCGCCATCAGTGAAATCCTCAGCAGCCTGGCCACCCTGCCCCTCAACGAATGGTCCATGGCTGATGCGATCTGGCGGGTGGCGCGGATCGGGGCGGGCGCGAACTTCCGGCTGCCCCGTCATCTGCTGGTCCTGATGCGCACGCTGTTCCTGGCCGAGAACACGCTGCGGGGCCTGGACCCGGATCTGGACCTGATGCAGGCCCTGGGCGCCCGCGCCCAACGCATGGTCCAGACTTTGCAGCAGCAGGCGGGCGGGCGGCCGATGCATGAGCAACTGCTCAAGAGCGCCGAGCAGCTGCCGGTCGTGGCGATGCAGATGCTTCGGCAGCTGCAACTGGACGAAGGGCGGCCCGCGCTGTCGCTGCACCATCGCGGCCTGGAGCCGCTGGAAACGACGCTGGCGCGCACCGGCAATCGCCTGGCCTTGGCGCTGGTGACGCTGGGCCTGTACCTGGCCGGGTCGGTGATGATGCTGCACGGCGCCGGGCCGCGCCTGTGGGGCCATCTGCCGGTGCTCTCGGGGCTGGCGTTCGCGGCCGCGCTCGTGCTGTCCTGGCGGCTGGTGCGCGCCATCTCGCGCTCGGGGCACCTATGAGCGCGCCGCGCGATGTCCTGACGATCAACGTCGGCTCGGCCACCGTCAAGGCGGCGTACTACGCGATGGATGCGCAGGGCGTCCTGATCACGCCGGCGGCCCGCGCCAAGATCGCCGTGCTGCCCGAGGATGCGCATGACGCCCGCAGTGCGGACCGCTGGCTGTCGCAGTTGCTGGTGCAGCTGCCGGCCAGGGCCGGGCAGCCTTCGCGCGTGGCGCACCGGGTCGTGCACGGCGCGGCCCGCCCGGGTCCGGCCCGCGTCACCGAGGCATTGATGACCGAGCTGACGGCGCTCACGCCGTTGGCGCCCCTGCATCAAGGCCCGGCCCTGCGGCTGATCGATGCCGCCCGGCACCGCTGGCCGGGGGTGCCGCAGGTGGCCGCTTTCGACACCAGTTGGCATGCGACCCTCGCGCCGTGGGCCCGGCGCCTGCCGGTACCGGCGAGCCTGCATGCGGCTGGCGTGATGCGCTACGGCTTCCACGGCCTCGCCTTCGCCTCGGCCGTGCGCCAACTCTCGGCGCTGGCCCCGGCGCTGGCGCAGGCGCGGCTGGTGCTGGTGCACCTGGGCGGTGGTTCCAGCCTGTGCGCGGTGGCCAACGGCCGCAGCGTCGATACCACCATGGGCATGACGCCCCTGGACGGGGTGCCGATGGCGACCCGGTCGGGCAGCCTCGACCCCGGCGTCGTGCTGTACCTCGCGCAGACACGGCACATGCCGCTGCCCCAGATCGAACACCTGCTCTGGCGCGAGTCCGGCCTGCGGGGGCTGTCGGGCGGCAGTGGCGACATGCGCGAACTGCTGGCCGATACCAGTGAGTCGGCCGGCCACGCCCGGGCGCACTACGCCCTTCGAATCGCGCAGGCCGTCGCGGCCATGGCGACCAGCCTCGGCGGGGTGGACGCGATCGTGTTCTCGGGTGGCATTGGCGATGGCGCCGCGCCGATCCGGGCCGCCGTGGCCGAACGTCTGGCCTGGATGGGCCTGCGCCTGGACCCGGAGGCCAATGCAGCCGGGGTGGCGCAGATCCACGCGGCCGGCGCGGCGATCTCGGTCTTCGTTGTCCGGGCCGACGAAGAGCAGGAGCTGGCGTTGGCGGCGCTGGCGGAGCCAACGCCATGAGCCGGGCGAGCGCGCCGCAGCGGACGTTGTCCCGGGGTGACCGCGCGCTTCGCGATCGGGTCGCGGCGCTGTTGGCGCGGGCCGAGGTGACGCTCGATGGCGATCAGCCGTGGGACCTGCAGGTGCATGACCCGCGCTTCTTCGCCCGGGTGCTGGCGCAGGGCTCGCTGGGGCTGGGGGAGTCCTACATGGACGGAGACTGGGACGCACCCGCCCTCGACGCCTTGCTGGCGCGCCTGTTGCGCGCCCGGTTGAATCACCAGGTGGTGGGGTGGGCCGATCGTTGGGCCGCCGTGCGGGCGCGGCTGATCAACGCCCAAACGCGGCGTCGCGCCGGAGGGTACGGAGCTGGCCCAGTCCCCCAAGCACATGGCCGGGCTCTGGAACCGCTTCGAACTCTCGGAACGCTGGGGGCTCGGGTTGGGTGCGATTTACCGAAGCCGGTCCTTTGCTTCGACCAGCAACCAGGTGACGCTGCGGAGCTACAGTCGCTTCGACGGCGCCGTGTACTACGCCGTCAACGAGAATGTCGACCTGCAGCTGAATGTCGAAAACCTCTTCGACAAGACCTACTTCCCGTCCGCGCACAGCGATAGCAACATTACGCCCGGCGCGCCGCGCAGCTACTATCTCAGTGCGCGATTCGCGTTCTAGCCGATGCATGGGTCAGGCAGGGATTGCGACGCCGACCCACAGCCCGCGGGCGCAGGCCACGCAGGCTCCGGAAGGGTTAGCGTTCTGACACTAGCCGGCGGGGCCCAGGCCGGGAAGGCGAACAGGAATGCTCTCCTGCTCGCACCCTGCCCGGGTGCCCGCAGCGCGAATTCCGTTGGCAACGGCGTTCCAACCTAATCGCAGCGCGTTTCGAGACATGGCCGCGCACGCGGCCGGCGAGACCTCGATCCGTCTTCCACCGCACGCGATGGGGTCCATCAACCACGGGTGCAGTCCCGCAGTTGCCGGGTCCGCCTGCTGTATGACCAAGGCGATCCGGAACCCGCCTTCATCGATGTCGCCCCAGTGATAGGCCGTGGCCCGCGGCGGCAAGGCCGCTCGGATCCGGGCATAGGCGCGGCACCACGCCGGCGATGGCATGCCGCCGGTGTAGAGGATGAGTCCGTCGGTGCGGGCCCCAAGCGCCATTGCCGCGACGTGGAAGGTGGTCAGGTTCTCGATGGTGAGGATCCACGCGGGCGCGCCGGCGTAGCCGATAACCGCCGACGGTGAGACGCCCACATAGGGCCGCACGATCCGGCACGCCTCGCCTGGGAGCAGGATCTTGCCGTGCCCTGAGACGAGGAACGGTTGTGGCTCTTTGCGCAAACCGATGCGTGCGAAGACTTCTTCGGCGTGGCGCGCGGGGGCCTGCACGTCCTCGGCGGTCAGCACGTCGACGTGCCGCTGCAATGCCTCGATCCGCTTGCTGTGGGCGAACAGCTCGACGCTGACCTGCCGCAGGACGCGGTCCTCCGCCGGCTGCCCGCGAAGGTGGCAGACCAGCCGCGCGGCGTCCGCGAAGTCCGGCGCGGCGTCAGGCCCCATTCCGCGCACCGTGCGCAGGGCCCGCCAGGTGGCCAGCAGGGTCGGGATCGGCAGTTCCGACGCCGCCCAGGGGGCCAACACACGTTCGGCAGTGTCCACCTGATCGGCGACGGTGGGACGGCCCAGGTGCGCGGCCAGGTGCCGCAGGCTGACCAATACCACGCCATCGAGGGGGCGTTCGTCGCCGCCCAGTTTCGACCACTCCAGGCGCACCGCCCCAGCCGTCTCGGCCGCGCGCATGCGCTCATGCAGGAGGACCCGGTCATCCAGCGTGAGCGCCCAGTACGGACTTTGGGTGTCCTTAAACGAGATCCGAATCGTCCGCGTGCTCGCCGCGTGCAGCGCCCGCTCGCCGCGCGCCAGCAACTGCTCAAGCGTCGCCTGGCTGAGATCCATCGCCTCGCTCCCTGGCCAGCCTCGCCATCTCTTGCTCGATCAGTTCCGGGTGGTACAACGGGTTGTCGCTGGCCAGCAGCTCACGGGTCGCGTCCGTGAGCACGGTGCGGTCCATCTGGATCGTCTTTCCGCCGTAGCGGCCCATGTCGTAGTAAACGCTCAGGAACGAGGAGAGTTTCGGCTGGTCGGTCTCGGGGCCGGCCATGATCAGCTGCAGGCCGAGGGAGTTGAGGTACTGCGCGGCCGCACGGACATTCTGCGTATCCATCTTGTCGAACGCCTCGTCGAGCAGCATGATCCCGCCGCCGCCGTTCTGACCCTGTACCTTGCCGTATGCAGCCGCCAGTGCCGCGCCGAAGATCACGTACAAGGGCGTGCGATGCTCGCCACCGGACCCGGGGCCGAAACGCTTGCTCAGCAGGCCAATGACTTTGCCCTCGCGACTGATCTCGACATCAAAGCTGAAAAAGCGCCGGTAGTCGGCCAACGGACTGCCGTCCTGCAGCAATACCGAGCTGGCGTCGCCCTCCATCAGCTCCCTAAACGCCTCCGGCACCTGGCCGGCCTCGCCAAACAGTCCGTCGTCGCCTCCGACCTCCCGGACCCGCTGCAGGAAGTCGTACAAGGGGCGGTGCAGGTCGACTACCCGGGAGCGGAACTGATAGCGCTCGTTGTTGGAGAACGGCGGTGCGTTCTTCAGCACCAGGTTCAGACCGCGCATTTGCTCGTCCACGCGGTCGAAACCCGACAGCAGTGCTTGTGCGACGTCGGTCCGGAAGATCTCCAGGGCCCGCTGGTAAGCCTCCTCGGATTCCTCCAGTCGCGCAGCCAGTTCGGTCTCCTCCAGCCGCTGGCGCTCGCGCTGGATAAAGCGCTGGGCCGGAATCCACTGGCCGTCCAGGCCCTCGGCGGCCAGGTGGTATTGGGCCACATAGGCCGCCAGCAAAGACCAGGCCTCTCGATCCGCGCTGGCGGCGCTCGAGCGCGCCCGCTGGATGGCCGCCTCGCAGGCCTGCATCCGGGCGTCCATGACCGGGTGGCGCTCGTCCAGGCGCGCCCGATGGCGATCTACCTCCTGCGCGTCGTACAGCGCATCCTGCCGGGCCGTGCGCTCGGTGCCGGCGGCCAGCGCGAGCTGCCCGGCTAGCTCGTTGACGGTCCGCTGCGACGTCTCCAGTCGCTGTTTGAGGGTGGTCACCCGTTCGAGCCCCTGGCTTTCCTGGCGCTTGGCCTCGACGGCGGCCAGGCGCGCCGCGGTGACGGCGTCCTGCAATGACCGGGTTCCCGGCGTGGCGGTGGTGGCGAGGCGCTCGGTCAAGTCCTGAACCACGGCCTGCCCGGCGGCGATCTCGGCCAGCCGCTGTTCGATATCGTGCTGCGTAACCTGGAGGTTGCCGAACGGCGTGAGTTGCAGCAGCGCACCCTGCAGGGCCTGCTCCTCGGCCTTGCGGGCAGTGGCCAGCCGCGTGCTCTCCTCGAGTTCGGCCTGTGCCTTGCGCCGCTGCGCGTGCGAGTCGGTTCGCCCGATCCGAAGATGCTCGGCACTGGCCAGCCGCCGGCGCTCCACGCCGCTGCCGGTCGCGATCATGCCGGTGCGGGTGAATCCCTTCTGACCTGCCACCAGGTCCGGGAGGGACTCCACGCACATCACCGACCCGAGCTCGCCGCGCAGGTAGGTCACCGCATCCGCATTCTCGCCATCGACCAGAAGGGCGGCGGGCTGACCTCCCGCCGGGGCCCGGTAAGGCCGCAGGCGCGACGGCAGGGCCAGCTTGACGCCATACACCGCCTGGGTGCCGCGCAGGCCCTCATAGGCCCGTACGGCGGCGATTTCCTTCCCCCTGGGCACCAGCAGCGCCTGCACGTGCGGCCCCAGATACGCCTCGATCACCGGCTGCCACGCCGGCGCCGAGATCCGCACCAGATCGCAAACCGGTGTGCAGTCAATTCCCGCCTCGGTGAGCTCGCGCTGGAGGCGAGCGACCTCCGGGTTGAGCTCAGCCAAGCCCCGGTTTGAGCGCTCCAGGGCCAAGGCCGCGTCTTTGCGCCGGGCCTCGGCCTCCTTGTATTCGGCCTCGGCCGCGGCCAAGGCACGCCGGACGGCCTGGTACGCCAGCTCGACCTGCCGCAGGGCGCTGGCCACGCTCACGGCGTCCGGGGCCGTGCCGGCGTCCGGCGCCAACCTGCTGTCCAGGTCAGCCAACTGCGTGAGGGCGGCCTCGAACAGGCCTCGCCTCTCGAGAAGCACCGGCAACCCGCCGGCCGTGCGCACCGCCGCCGTCATCGCCTGGACACTGGCGCGCAGCGCTCGCTGCTGCTGCGCCAGGTCCTTCTGGCGGTCACTGAGGTGCTGCGCGCTGCCGGCCTGGCGGGCGTAGTCAGGATCCTGGTTAAGCGTTGCAATCGCCCGCTCCTTCGCCGCGTCGGCCGCCTCAAAAGCAGCCTGCGCTCGGCGGTGCTCGGTTTGGGCGCGATCGAGTTCGCCGGCCAGCGTGGTGACGGTATCGCTCGCCTCCGCCATCGACTCGCCCAGCCGCTCGCTTTCGTACACGGCCCGCAGGCACGCATAGTTCGCTTCCGCAATCCGTTCGCGGCGCACCACGTCGTACTTGCCGCAGACCACGCTGGCCTGGTCAATCTTCTCCTTGGTGAGTCGCACCACGTCGCGCACCTGGCGGAACTGGTCGAGCCTGAGCCGGAACTCGCGCACATTCGTGGGCCGTGCCTCGATCAGGTGGTCGCGCAGCGCCACGCTCAGATCGTCCATGCCCTTGAGCTGCAGCGAGCGCTGGAAGGCATTTCGGAACGCCTGCGGGTTCGGGCGATCGCCAGGCGCCGCCAGGTGTTCGACCAGCAAGCGCCGGGTGAAGTCTTCCCGGTTCGTGGTGAACACGGCGGTGCCGATCGAGCCTGCCTGTCGGCACGCATCGGCCGCCTGTGCCTGGAATCGTTTCCAAGGCAATACCTGCGAGCCACCGCTCCCCTGCTCCAGGAACGAGGCGCTGTCGACGGCCACGCCGGGGAGGATGAACAGCCCCTGGACGATGACTTCCGGACTGTGCGCGCTCGCCGACAGCGCGATGCCCGCGGTGACGACCTGGCCTGACGTCTCGTCGCGAAAGCCCAAGGCCACGTACGTGTTGGCCACATCGCGGCACCGGCCTTCCTCGGACTGGTCAAAGACCCCCAGGCAGTAGTCGCGCAGCGTCCGCGCCCGCTTCTTGCCGTCCGCCTGCGAGTTGAAATGGGTCCGGTGCGCATCCGCCGCCAGCATCACTGCCTGAATGGCGTCGAGCAACGCGGTCTTGCCGGTGCCGTTGGGGCCCAGGAAGGCCGTATTGCGACCCATGGTCAGATCCTGCCGCTCGTACAGGAAGAACTGCACCAACGTCACCGACTCAAGCAGCTTCATCGCTGCCCTCCTCGGGATCAACGCCGTGCGCCGCCAGCTGTAGCAGCGCGGACTCGCCCAGGACATCGACGATGCCGGCGCGAATCACCACGTGGTAGGGTTGCAGCGGGTCCTCCGCACCCTCGATCTTCGCGATGCCGTAGCGACGCAGGGCCTGCAACAGGTCGTCCAGTTCGCCTTTGGACGGAAAGGGACGACCGAGCAATTCACCGTAGGCGCGCTCCAGATCCTCCAACCCGACCAAGGCCTCCCCGTCGGTCACGTCCGCCCGGTGGATGGCATCGTCGTAGAGTCGACGAAGCACCAGTGCCAGGCGCGTCTCTGACAGGCGCATGCGTGGACCCACCCGGTGCCTCGCCAGCGCGACCACGTAGTTGTGGTGGTGATTGTGCTGCATCGTGACGCCAAGCCGGTCGAGCACGTCCTTAAACGCGGCGGCGTAGGTCACCAGCAGGTGATACGGGGTCGCGCTGCCGCGATCAGCGGCGTAGACCACCTGTTCGACCAGCAATTGGTAGGCCGCCCGCTCGAAATCGGCGCCGGTGTAACGTCCGTCGGTGGCCTCGGCCAGCCGCTCCCATGAGGCGGTCATGCGGCTTTCTCCCGTTGGATGACAAAACGCCGGTGTTCCACGTAGGGGTTGAGGGTGCGCGGGCCGTCGACGAACTGGATGCGGACCGCCGGCAGCATCTGTACGAACGGATCCTGGCGCGCCGCCGCGAGCGGGGCCTCGTTGCGCGAGGCGATCAGCAGCAAGCGCTGATAGCAACACAAGTCGCTGACGGTCTCAATTTGCAACTGGTCAGAAAACACGGGGGTGGCCCGCTGTAGGTGTCTCGCGACGTAGGCCGCCAGCTTGTCGGGGCGCACCAAGCGAGCGTCCGCCATGCGTTTGCGCAATGACTGCAGGGCCAGTTCCTCGAGCGTAGGGACCCGCGTTTGCACCCGGGTGGCGTCGGGCTCGCGGGTGACCTGCCGAGCCTTGCCCAGCCAACCCTCGCCCGCCAGCTCGCCCGCGGTCCCGGCCGGCAAGGCGCGATCGCCGTCGCGCAGCGACGCCACGCCGGCAATCGCCCGGGCGATCAGTTTGTCAAAATGCCTGGGAGCACGAAGGCGGTAATCCAGATACGCCAAGGCCCGCTGGTTGGCGGCGCGAATCTCGTCATCCAGTCGGCGAAGTTCGTCCTCCACGCTTTCCAGGCGCATCAAACGGCGGGTGTCGCGCTCGAAATAGGCTTCGGCCCGATCCGCGTCGCCCCCGGCGGTGTTGTGTTGGTACCAAGCGACGATGTCTTTCCGCCGCTCCGGGTCGTGTTGAATCTGGAGCGTCAAAGTGACGATGGCGGTCCGATGCTGCAGGGGGTGCGCCTTTGTTCGGAGCTCGTGGTAGTCACCGATGAAATGCCGACGGATGAAGTCATCGAAATAGCCCGCCACGAATTCCCGGGTGCTGGCCACCGATTGCAGCGACGCCATCAGGTCGTACACCGCCACGCCCGTGCTCGCCAGATGCGTCATGCAGTGCTTGGCTTCACGGGCCGCCTTGGCGTAGGCGTCCCCCTTCCCGCCCGCGGCCTCCTGGAGGTTGAGGAATACGGAGCGGACCTCGCTACCGAGGAACTCAGGCTCTTTGGTTCCGAATTCACGCAGCAGCGTATGAAACTGGGCCAGCACCGGGCGAATGGTGGCCATGTCGCGTACGCCGCGTTTGCGCTGGCTCAACCAGCCGCTGTCCCGAAACACGCTGTAGATGCCATGGGCCCGGATGTTGGCTGGGGTATCGGGCGCCGCGCCGTCCTCGGCTTCCCAGGGGTCGCTTACGACCAGGTACGACTCCAGGGCCGCAATCAACTCGCTTTTGGGAACGTCTTCACCGGGCGTACGCGCCCCGTCGCCCCAGAACTCGTCGACCAGGCGACCGAGCAGATCCCAGTAGCGTGTGTTGTTGGCGGCCGCCAAGGGCCGGAACACGGTCCGGGGCAGGCGGTCGAACAGCGTGTTGGCGTTGGGATCAGTCACGGGCATCACAAACGTAACATGAAGTTAAACATAACATGGTGTTTAGTTAAACGCCATGTTATGGTTTTCCCACCTTTCCGCGGGCCTCCCCTTCCCCATGCCGCGCCGCCAAGCCCCTCTGGACCGCCTCAAAGCGATCGAAACCCTGCTGCTTTGGGAGGGTCGGGTCACCAACAGCCGTTTGCGAGAATTTTTCCCAGTGCACGCGGTCCAGGCCAGTCGGGACCTGACCGCGTACCGCGAGCAGGCCGAGCATAACTGCCACCCGGTTCCGGGGGAGCGGGGGTATCGCGCGACCGACTGGGTCAAACCGGTTCTCACCGAAGGATCGTTTCGGGAGTACCAGCAGCTGGTTGGCGCCGCCGGCAGCGAAGGCGGCCTGCAAACGGGCGTCCCGTCGGAATCGGTGCTCGAAGATGCCACGCACACGTCACTTCGAATTTTCCCCGTCGTGCATGCGGCGATTCGCACCGGCCAAGGCGTGGACATCGAGTATCAGTCGCTGCGCCATCCTGAGGGCACGCGTCGGCGCATCTTTCCCCATGCCCTGATCCAGGCCGGGGTGCGCTGGCACGTCCGGGCCTATTGCGAGCGGGCTCAGGCCTTCCGGGATTTCAATCTGGGGCGAGTGCGCAGCGCGACGGCGGTACCGGTCAGCGCCCCGGCTACCGGCGCGGAGGACGTGGAGTGGAACACGCCGGCCACCCTGCGCTTGCGACCGCATCAAGCGCTCACGGCTGCGCAGAGCCAGATGATTCGCCTGGAGTACTTCGAAGGTACGGTGGGGTTGGCGTTGACGCGGCGCGCTCCCTTGGTCCCCTACCTCATCCAGGCCTATCGCGCGGCGCTGGATCCGGACCGCGAGTTGCCGCCGGCGTTTTTGCTGCAGGTTCACGAGCCCGAGCAATTGCCACCCTGTGCCCGGTGGGCGGAGACGTCGGACGGCGGGGTGCTCGGGAGCTAATGGCGTGGGGACAGAACCTTCCGACGCCGTCCGGTATCTGTCCCGGGACCAAAGGAGGCGGAGTTTGGTCTGACATTCCAGATCAGGGGCTGCCGTTGCAGTCGATTCCAGAGACGAACACCAGATGCCAGAATCTAGGTCGCTCATGCATGGAACCTGAGTATGTGGGTGTGTTTACCCGCCCTGATACGTGGTCGCCCCAACTTAGGCGGTTGCCTCAGCGATGACAGCGCGGTTTTGGCTTTGAACGCTCATCACGTCGCTATCCCGCGCAACACGACAGTTGCGTCACATCCTTCGTAAAGGTCTGTGCCGCGAGCTTCAGTCCCTCGACCATGGTGAGGTACGGGAACAGCTGGTCGGCCAACTCGTGCACCGTCATTCGTGCCCGGATGGCGATCGCCGCTGTTTGAATCAGCTCACCCGCCTCAGGAGCTACGGCCTGTACGCCGATCAGGCGGCCGGAATGAGCCTCGGCGACCAGCTTGATGAATCCGCGGGTGTCGAAATTAGCCAGCGCCCGCGGCACGTTGTCGAGCGTCAACGTGCGGCTGGTGGTCTCGATGCCGTCGTGGTGCGCCTGAGCTTCGCTGTAGCCCACGGTAGCGACCTGCGGGTCGGTGAACACCACCGCCGGCATCGCCGTCAGGTCCAGCGCCACATCGCCACCGGTCATATTGATTGCAGCGCGGGTGCCGGCTGCCGCTGCGACGTACACGAACTGCGGCTGGTCGGTACAGTCGCCGGCGGCATAGATATGCGGTGCGCTGGTGCGCATCCCCTTGTCGATGACGATGGCGCCTTGCGCATTGACGGCCACATCGGCCGCATCAAGGTTGAGCGTACGGGTGTTGGGAGTGCGCCCCGTGGCGACCAGCAGCTGGTCAACGCGCAGCTCGCCGCGTACGGTGGTCAGCAGGAACTCTCCATCCAGATGGGTGACCCGGCTGGCTTGCGTACGCTCCAGCACCTCAATGCCTTCGTCGAGGAATGCGGCCGAGACAGCTTCGCTGATGGCGGGGTCTTCGCGGAAGAACAGCTTGTTGCGCGCCAGGATAGTCACCTGACTGCCCAGTCGGGCAAAAGCCTGCGCGAGTTCAACCGCCACCACCGACGAACCGATCACCGCCAATCGTTCGGGGATCATGTCGGTGGCCAGCGCGTCGGTCGATGTCCAGAAAGGCGTGTCCTTCAAACCCGGAATCGGCGGAATCGCCGGGCTGGCCCCGGTGGCGATGAGGCAGCGGTCAAAACTCACCTCGCACAGGTCATTCTCAGTGATCGCCACGGCCAGCGTGTGCGCGTCCTTGAACCGGGCTTCCCCGCGCAACACGGTGATGGCGGGGGTGCGCGCCAGGATGCCTTCGTATTTGGCAAGGCGCAGTTCATCGACGCGTCCCTGCTGCTGCGCCAGCAAGCGCTCACGCTGTATCTTCGGCGAGGCGGCGGAAACGCCGCCATCGAAGGGGCTCGTGCGTCGCTGATGAGCGATATGGGCCGCGCGAATCATGATCTTGGACGGCACGCAGCCGACATTGACGCAGGTGCCGCCAAGGACACTGCGCTCGATCAGCGTCACGCGCGCCCCTTGCTCGACAGCCTTCAGGGCCGCCCCCATTGCCGCGCCGCCACTCCCAATGACCACGACGTGAAGCTTCGACGCACCCTGCGCATGCTCTGGTTCCCCCACCGGCCGACGTAGGGTGTTCTCCCGCAGGGGGCGCGCCTGGACAAGCTGCGCCCGGTAACCCAGGCCGGATACCGCCTCGGAAAGAGAGTTAACGTCCACGTTTGAATTGACATTGACCTCGATCTCAGCCTGGCGATCTGGGAAGGACACCGAGACCGTGCGCACACCCGGCACGCTCTCCAATGCTTGCCTGACGTGCGCGGCGCACGACCCGCAGGTCATGCCCTCGATGTGCAGCAAGATGGTCTGTGTCATCAGCGCGGACTCACTGCTTGACCGTAGAGGGATAGCCCGCGTTCTCCGTGGCCTCGGTGAGGGCGGCCGGGGTGGTCTTGGTATCGTCGTAGGTCACCACCGCCTCCTTGGGCTCCCAGGTCACCTTGGCCTCGATGACGCCTTCGACCTTTGACAGCGCCACCTTCACGGTGATCGGACAGGTGGCACAGGTCATGCTGGGCACCGACAGCGTAACGGTCTGGGTGGCAGCCCAGACCGGCGCACTCAGACCGACCGTCAGGACGAGCAACGCAAGGAACTTCTTCATGGGTATCTCCTTTCAGTAGAACAGGGGCATGGCATAGGGAAACACGAGGGCCATCAGCACCAGGCCAGCGACGATCCAGAACATCACCTTGTAGGCCAGCCGCACCCGAGGCACGGCGCATGCGTCGCCCGGCGCGCAGGCGGCTACAGGCCGGAAGATTCGGCGCCATGCGAAGAAAAGCGCCACGAGCGCTGCGACAATGAAGACCGGTCGGTAGGGTTCCAACACGGCCAAGTTGCCGATCCAGGCACCGGAGAAGCCCAGCGTGATCAGCACCAGCGGACCGAGGCAGCAAGTAGAGGCAAGAAGCGCGGCGATGCCGCCGGCGGCCAGCGCGCCACGACCGGTGCGGAGGTCTGCCATGGGATTCTCCTTCCGAGACTTCGCGTGATGCGCTAACGTTACTTCCGTAGTCAGGTACGGAGTCAAGCGCTATGGCCGACACACCAGACACCCTGACCATTGGAGCCTTTGCCAAGGCCGCCGAGGTCAACGTGGAAACGATCCGCTTCTATCAGCGCAAGGGGCTGCTGCCGGAGCCGGATCGCCCTATCGGTGGTATCCGTCGCTATGGGCCAGCGGACGTGGACCGCGTGAGGTTCGTGAAGTCCGCCCAACGACTGGGATTCAATCTGGACGAGGTCGCCCAGCTGCTCAGACTCGAGGACGGCACCCATTGCCACGAAGCGGCCGACCTGGCAGCAGCGCGCCTGAAAGACGTTCGCTTGCGGTTGGCCGACCTCAAGCGCATGGAATCAGCGCTGTCCCGACTGGTAACGGCGTGCAGTTCAAGCCAAGGCCACGTGACTTGCCCTTTGATCGCCTCCCTTCACCGACGTACCGCCGCTGACTAATACTGCCTTTAAGGCACGCCAGGCGAGAAAACACGAAGTTGATACGGGACCCTTGCAAGGGGTCGCGGTCTGTCCAGACGGAGTTGGGCGTCGTTTCCACGCTGTTTCCGGATAGCGCTGAAAAGGCCGCGTGACGGCTGCTAGAGCCAACGCCGCGCCCACCAGCCGATCAGCTCCAGGGCCGGCGCGTACCAAGGTCGCTGTCTCCAAGCCGCCTTCAGCACCTCTCGGGACTCGGCCAGATCAAGCACGAAGTGTTCCGCCAACGTGGCGTTGAGGGCTGGCGCCTGCCCGAGCAGGTTGATCTCGTCGTTGAGGAAGAAGCTGCGGTAGTCGAAATTGGCGGTGCCGACCGTCGCCCAGTCCCGGTCGACCAGGGCGGTTTTGGCGTGCAGCACCCGTGGTTGGTACTCCCAGATGCGCACCCCCGCGTCGAGCATGTGTGCATAGGCCGCCCGTGCCGCCCATTGCGCCAACGGAACATCACTTTTGCCTGGCACCAGCACGCGGACATCCACGCCGCGGCGAGCGGCGCCGCACAAGGCCCGCTGGCTGCGCCGGTCCGGTGCGAAGTACGGCGTCGTCAGCCAGAGCCGCTCCCGGGCCTGGTCGAACGCCTCGGTGAACGCGCAGCGCAGGCGATGCCGGCAACGACGCGAACGGTTCGACAGCAGTGCCAAAGGCGACCGCGCCGTGGGCGCCGGGACGCGTGGCGCCCGGGGGTAGTCGTCGAACAACCGGATGGCCTCGGCCACCCGAGGGCCGGTTAGACGGACATGGGTGTCGCGCCAGCGAGCCGCCCCCACCGCCCGCTGGGAATTGCGCCGGTCGAGGTTGAATCCGCCCAGGTACGCGACCGCGTCGTCGATAACCAGGAGCTTGCGGTGATTGCGGACGTGGAATTGCCCCGGCTGGCGCCACGACCACGGCCGGCTCCAGTGCCACTGCACGCCGGCCGCGATCAGGGCACGGACCCGCTCGGGTGGAATCAGACGCCAAGAGCCCACGGCATCGATACGAACCTGGACCCGCCGGCCGGCCTGTGCCAGATCGGCCAAGGCGGTGAGCATCGGCCCGCCGACGTCATCATCCGCCACGATGTAACACTCCAGACGCGCGTCTCGCGTGGCGCCGGCGAGGTCCGCGTGCATCGCCTCGTAGAGGGCGTCCCCCTCCACGAAGACCGTGGTCGTTTCCGTTATGGATGGCATGGCAATGGCGGGTCAGCGTAGTTCCGGGGATCAGCCTAGCAGCGCGGCCGGGGCCCTGGGCCGCTAGCCCGGAAAGCGGGCGCGTACCTCGGCATCCCGGCCGGCGACCAGCGCCTTGAGCATGCTGCCGCCGCAGCAGGTCCCGTGGTCGCAACCTTCAGCGCCCTGAGGCGCTTTCCCCTGCGCTTGCAGCCGGTCCGTGGTCGGTTTGCATTGACGGCCGGCGCAGCATGGGCCTTATGATTAGGTAATGACCGTGGCGTCACCCAAAAACTAAAGGGGAAAGGAGCGCGGGCTTGGGCTGGTTCCCGCTGCGAATTCCGCCCCACTTCTCCAGCGGTCCGCTCCGGCGGGCCGTTTTCTTTGGGAAGGCCCGGCTCGGACAGCGCGGCGTAGGCCCCGATCCGGATCAGGCAGGGCTCTGCGAGCCCCCGTCATCCCACTGCCCAGGCGACAGCAGCCTGCTTCAGGGGCACGCCGCACGCGATCGGGTCACCGCAGAACCGTTCCCGTCGGCAGGTCAAAATCGACGTCTGCGGAATGCAAGAGGGTGTCTAGTTGTGATTCGGACAGGGCGCCGCGCTGCAAGGCCGCCTCGGCGACCCGCTCAATGGCTTGCCACACCCCGGGTTGCGCGAGATAGCTCCGCGCCTTGTCACAAACCTCAAACCACCGGAGCGGACCCAAGGCCGCACGCACGGCCAGTACATCGCCGTGTGCGTCTCGAAACAACTCATCCTCCGAGACCGTTGCGCCAACGCACTGTCGATACCGTTCCTGCGCGACGTACCCAGCCGCCGCGATGATGGCTTCCTCCAGCGCGTAGTCGATCTCTACATTTCCCGCACCTCGCGCTCGGGCGGCGGCCAGATCGTGGTGACGGTCGTAAATTGCAGCGGCTTGGGTGGCGGTGTGTTCACCGGTCAGTTTCACCGCAATGCAAATGCCGGTCAGGTGGGCGAAGACAATGTGTCCCGCCTCGTGGTACGCCGTGTCGGGGGTCAAGGCAGGGTTCCGATAGGGCCGTTGGGCCCCGATTGGACCATGCGGGAAGATGAAAATCTTCATCCATGGTCGCGCCCAATTCCCCAAAGGGGGTTCTGCTCCGCTCATTCTGACGGCCCGCTTCGGTAGGCCGGCATTCTTTGGGCGCCCCTTTCGTTCCCGACTCCCGCCGCTGAAGCTTCGCACTGGAGCATGCCATAGTCCCAAATTGGGACGACGCATTGCATCATCGCCATCCGCGCCCTGAAACGCTTCTTGGAGCGCCATCCGGAGACCGAGCAGCTGCTCCGGGGACCCTGATCCTGTCGTCATCGCCTCCCCGGCCCTCGAATGTCCAGTGGATGGGATCACACTGGCTTCGCCGGCGTCTGCAATCCGCCCAAGATGGCGCAGGTGCCCCGGCGGCCGCCGCAGCAATCGGCAATGGTGCGTTCCAACTCTTGCGCCATTCGTTGCAGTTCGGCCTGCCGCTCGCGGATCTCGGCGAGGTGGTGGCGCGCGAGCCGGTCCACGTCGTCGCAGGACAGGTCCGGATCCTCCGCCAATCGCATCAGGTCGCGAATCTCGCTCAGGCTAAAGCCCAGTTCCCGGCCGCGGGTGATAAAACGCAACCGTGCCACGTCGTGGTGGCCATAGACCCGATAGCCGTTCCCCGTTCGGACCGGCCCAGGAAGCAGTCCGATCCTCTCGTAATAGCGGATGGTCTCCAAGTGACAGCCACTGGCGGTGGCGGCTTCACTGATTTTCATTCGCATCCCGCTTGACTCTGTAGTGGCTACGGACTTTACGCTACCCCTCTCCCGCTGCCAACGAAGTGCCCCTGCCATGCCTCAGATCCGCCCTCTGCTCGTACTGCTGAGGCAGCAATGGATCGCAGCGCTCGTGATGGGTCTGGTGCTGCTGCCGGTTCACGCCCAGACACCCCCCGTTGAGCCGCGACAAACGTGGCAAATGCTCGACTACATCGCGGTGGACTATGCCGCTGCCGTCCACGGTGGCCGCATCCTGTCGCCTGGCGAGTATGCGGAGATGCAGGAGTTTGCCAGCGCGGTTCGCACGCAACTCCAAACCCTGCCGGCGAGTCCTCAACAGCCGCGGCTGCTGGCCCGAGCCGACCAGTTGGTCGCGGCGGTGGACCTCAAGGCCGACTCCACCCAGGTCGCCACGCTGGCTCGCGGGATGGCCGACGATTTGTTGGCCGACTAGGGGTTCAGCCGAGATACGTGTAAAAATGCCCCATACAATCTGTTTTCCCTTGTAGATTCATTTGGTTGCCGGATTTTTTTGGGCGCTAGTTCCGTCA
>NZ_MEDO01000022.1 GCF_001724815.1 Arenimonas sp. SCN 70-307
TCTCGGTGAACTTCGACTTCTTCATGCAAACCTCCTGGCGGGAAAAAGATGCCAGAAAGTTCTACTTATCGGGTGTCTACTGACCGGGGAAGCTTACGAAAACATTGCACGCTTTTATCCCACACATGATCACTGCGTCTGGTCGGACACTTTAGCCGTTGATATTAAGGGGATTAACGCCATCACGGCGGACCTTAATCCCCGCGCATACCGTGCTGTCTATCTAATCAGGGTTGGTGTTCCTAATTGGCCAGAAGAATCGGACTTAATTCCGGAGGTGAAAAGAAAGCCAGGTGCATGGGAGTGCGGTCTTGGCTTTGCGGTTGAAGCTGGGAGTTTCGGGAGGATATTGGTGACTTATTGTCATGCGATAAATCAACTAGTTGCTGTCTGACGATCCTCTAAGCTGCCATCGCCTCGGGATTCAGAGTTGCTTCCGGATTGAACTCCTGCGCGCTGGCAAATTGGAGACTGCGTACAGCTCGGTTCCTAGGCAGTGGCGCTCGTGGTCCCATACAGCGAATAGGTGGGTGGTTCCGGTGTTTTCGTTGGTGTTCAGGTAGAAACCGAATGAGTTGATGGTGCCGAGAAGTCCGCATCATGAAACCGAGAGGTTCTGACCACTCAAACCAATTGATCGTGATCTGGTCAACGACGGGTAGGCTGATCTTCAGCGGATCGGCGGTATCAAGGTCTTGACCCGCACGCCTGCCAACTGGGGGAGGGGAACCCCTGGCTCAACTTCGAGAGCCCTCAACCGCGTCTGGACCTCCTCCAACCGGAACTGGCCGACTTGGCCAGTCACATAAATCATGTTCCAGAAGATCCGCTTGCAGCATCCGAATAGCCCTTCCCATCGATAGCGAAGTGCGGGATTCCCGGACAGCACATACGGAAGAATGTCGAATGCACACAGGGCTGGGAGATAGTGTTGTGGCGCATGCTCCAGCTGCTCGCCCTTTCGTGCCAGGGCCAACAGCGCGATGAAGGCGTCCAGTGAACGCAGGTTCCGCAGCCCAAGCGCGTTCTTGCGATCAAGTGGTGCGTGGTTGTAGCCGAACCGATCTGGCTTCCCGTCCAGGAACAGCACGTGCCGGACACTATGGGATTGCTCAATGATCCGGTGGAGGCGGGGAACTGGTGGGCATTCGGCGGCCAGAAGCTCCCACAGGGGCAGATCGCGCCAGCAATCGAGTCGTACTGCTCCCGCTGACTTCTGCGACACATGGGCTACGGTGACGTCGCTGGGCAACGCCTTGCCTTGCCGCCAACGGTTGTACTTGTTGGACGCCACTTTTTCGCCGTCCTCACCGTAGGGCTGGCGCCCATCGACACGCATCTCCAGCAACGTCGGCGATTGCGTTCCGAAGTGAGCCGCCAAGGCGCCATAGCAGGCGGAGCCGCGTGCGCGCTTGACCGCGTCGCGGTGGATCTTGGCGTCGAACGAATCGCGGTAAGTCGTAGGCATGCGGCATCGTCGGCCACCTGCCCGCGCCTGTCACGCCTAGTCCGGGGTACGGCTTTCCACGGAGTCATACCCTTTGAGCAGCAGCCGAGGCCCCGGCATGATCGAAGGCAACATGGGCCATCCGCGACAGTCCGGGACATGACTCACTCAACGACGACGCACACGCTCGCCGCTGCAGGATCGACTTCGATGCCTTCGCCGGGATTCGATGACTTCGAGGAGCGCCTCGTGCGCGCATTGGGCGCAACGGTCGGCGGCGGGCAACTCACTCGCGCCCTGGGGTATCCATCGCAGGATGCGTTCCGCAAGGCGCACCAGCGCGGACGTCTGCCAGTCGATACCTTCGAGCTGGATGGCCGGCGTGGACGCTTCGCAACCGCCACGGACATCGCGGCGTGGCTTTGGAAGCAGAAGCACACCGTGGTGAACGATCTGTCGCTGCAGGGAGGTGCGTCTTGACGACCTGACCTGCAGCGGCCTATTCGGCTGCATATCCAGGCGCAGAAATGAGAACGCGCCGGGGGTCACGACCCCGGCGCGCTTCGGGCTATACGACAAACCCTTGATCGTCATCGTCCCTCGGCTACCCAGCTGCTGTCAAGCCTCCCCCGAGGCTCGCCTGCCTCATTCCACGATCCGCCGGAGCGGCAGCCGCTCTTTGGGTGTCGGATCGTCGTGGGAGAGCGGCATGAAACAAGACAAACTGGTGACGGCCTTGCGCCTGATCCTGACCACGTCCGCAAGCAATCGCCAGATCGGCCGGGACGTGGACCTCGCGTACAACACGGTCCGGCGGTACCGGATGCTGCTCGAACAGCATGCGTTGACGCTGGAAGACGTTGAGGCGCTGGACGAATCCGCCCGGCAGTCCCTGTTCAATCGACGAGGGGCCACCCGGGGCGAGAAGCGCACCCCGGACTGGTCGCATATCCACCGGGAGCTGCAGCGCAAAGGGGTGACCCGGACGCTGCTGTGGCTTGAGTATCGAGACGAGGAGCCGGATACCGCCTACGAGCTGAGCAGGTTCAACGACCTGTACCGCGCGTGGGCGGGTACGCAGGCGTTGTCGATGCGTCAGCAGTACGATCCGGGAGAGCGTGGGTGGGCCGACTTCTCAGGCACTCCGATGTGGTGGGTGGATCCCGCCACGGGCGAACGAAACCGTGCCGAGATCTTCGTGGCAGCCACGGGGGTCGCCGGGCTGCTGTTCGCCACCGCCATTCCTTCCCAGCGCGTTGAGCACTGGGTTGAGGCGCACTGTCGATGGTTCGACTTCGTTGGCGGGGTGCCGCGCATCACGGTCCCCGACAATCTGAAGTCCGCAGTTCTTCGGGCGGGCTCCGAACCCGTTCTGAATCCATCCTATCTGGCCATGGCGGAGCACTACGGAACGGTCATCCTTCCTGCGCGCAGCCGGCGCCCGAAGGACAAAGCACTCGCCGAAGGCGGTGTTCTGGTGTTCCTGCGCTGGGTCATTGCTCGCTTGCGCAACCGGGTGTTCCACTCGCTTGACGAACTGAATTCGGGAATCGCCGAGTGCCTTGATCTGATCAACGACCGCATCATGCGTCGATACCGCCAGAGCCGGCGGGAGCGCTTCGAGCAGATCGATCGCCCTGCGTTGCTGCCCCTCCCGGTGCGCTACGAGTTCGGCGAATGGGTTGGCCCGATCCGCGTGCCGCCGGATTACCACGTGCCCATCCATGGCCACTACTACTCCGTTCCGTATCGTTTGGTGCAACAGCAGGTCCACGCCCGCTGCACTCCCAGCGTCATTGAAATTGTCAGCCAGAATGTCCGGGTCGCGTCGCACGTTCGGTCGGAGCTCGTGGGTGGGAAGACGACGGACCGGGCGCACATGCCAGAGCATCATCTGGCCTGGGTCGATCACACGCCCGAGCGGTATCTGGGCTGGGCCCAGGGCGTTGGCAGCAACGCAGTGGCAGTGGTGCAGTCGATGCTGGACGGTGCACGCCAGCCTGCTGCGGCGCTCAACGCATGCGGCAACCTTCAGAAGGTCGCACGCAAGCACGGCGCGGAGCGGTTCGAGTTGGCCTGTGGTCGCGCCTTGGCGATCAAGTCGCCGACGGTGAAGAGCATTCGTTCGATCCTCCAGAACGGCCTGGAGCGCCATGAGACGGCTTCCGCGATTGCGCCTTCGTTGCCGAGCCACGGCAACGTGCGGGGGCCCAATTACTACGCCGACCAGGAGATGTCCCATGCTGACTAATCCCACGCGCCAGGCGCTGACTACCTTGCGGATGCCTGGGATGGCCAAGGCCTACGAGGAGCAACTCGCCAGTCCGTCGTATCAGTCCATGTCCTTCGACGACCGGTTTGGCTTGCTCGTGGACGCGGAGCTGGCGATGCGGGAGAACCGTCGTGTCACCCGTCTGCTGAAATCTGCAAAGCTCAAAGCCCCTGGCGCGGTGCCTGAGGACATCGACTTCTCTGCCCGGCGTGGCATCGACAAGCGCCAGGTCATGGACCTCCTGACCTGCCAGTGGATCGAGCGTGGCCAGCATGTGGTCATCACCGGGCCCACCGGCACCGGCAAGACCTGGCTTGGCTGCGCGCTAGGACGCGAAGCTGCCCGAAAGGGATTGTCGGTCAGCTACCAGCGCATGCCACGGCTGATGGAGGACATGGAGGTCGCATACTCGGATGGGAGCTTGCCGGCGTTGCGTACGAAGCTGGGCAAGGCCAGGTTGCTCATCCTGGATGATTGGGGCGTCGCCCCGATCACCGCCCGGGGTCGACAGCACCTGCTGGAAGTGATCGACGATCGCATTCCCGGGGGAGCGGTGCTGATCACGTCCCAACTTCCGGTGAAGACCTGGCATGACTACCTGGGCGAGCCCACGGTGGCCGACGCCATCCTGGACCGCCTGCTGCACAACAAGCACACCATTGAGTTGAAAGGCGACTCGATGCGCAAGCACGCGGCTCGTTGATCTGATCATCGTTCCCGGCGAGGGCCGGGAACGATGGTTCTGACCGGGCAGCGGTGATGCCTCCTTAGAGGCGGATACTGATCTCCTTCGACGGCACGGCTGCCGGCCGCCAGGTCTACGGCGCCGGGACCTCGCGCTCGTACCACGGGCGGGTGTTGTTGACGATCTTGACCACCGACAGCATCACGGGCACTTCGATCAGCACGCCCACGACGGTGGCCAGCGCCGCGCCCGAGTGCACGCCGAACAGGGCCACCGCGGTAGCGACCGCCAGCTCGAAGAAATTGCTGGCGCCGATCAGCGCCGACGGTCCCGCAACGCAGTGGGCGACGCCCAGCCTGCGGTTGAGCAGGTAGGCCAGGCCGGAGTTGAAGTAGACCTGGATCAGAATCGGCACCGCGAGAATCGCGATGATCAGAGGCTGCTCGACGATCTGCCTGCCCTGGAAGCCGAACAGCAGCACCAGCGTCGCCAGCAATGCCACCAGCGAGACAGGCCCGAGTCGAGCGAGCACTCGCTCCAGCCGGGCCTCGCCGCCATGTGCAAGCAACCAGCGACGGAGGAAGACTGCGACCGCGACTGGCACGAGGATGTAGAGGCCGACCGACAGCGCCAGCGTGTCCCAGGGCACGGTGATCGACGACAGTCCCAGCAGCAGGGCGACCAGCGGCGCGAACGCCACCACCATGATGGCGTCGTTGAGCGCGACCTGGCTGAGCGTGAAGTTCGCGTCCCCCCGGCACAGGTTGCTCCACACGAACACCATGGCGGTGCAGGGCGCGGCGGCCAGCAGTATCAGGCCTGCCATGTAGGAGTCGATCTGCTCGGCCGGAAGCCAGTCGGCGAAGACATGCCGCAGGAAGAACCAGCCCAGCAGGGCCATCGAGAACGGCTTGACCGCCCAGTTGACGAACAGGGTGACGCCGATGCCGCGCCAGTGCTTGCCCACTTCCCGCATGGCGCCGAAGTCGACCTTCAGCAGCATCGGGATGATCATCAGCCAGATCAGCGCGGCCACCGGCAGGTTGACCTTCGCGACTTCCATGCCGCCAAGGGCTGCGAACGCGCCCGGCATGAAGTGTCCCAGGCCGGTGCCGACCAGGATGCACAGCGCGACCCACAGGGTCAGATAGCGCTCGAACAGCCCCATGCGGGGCGTTGCCTCAGCCATGGACGACCGCCTCGTCATCAGGTTCGACGAAGCCGATGCGGTCGAGCGCCGCCTTCAAGGCTGCACGGTCATCCCAGACCTCGGCCCGCAGCGACAGCAGCGCCTGCAGGCGCGCCTTGACGATGCGGTGGGCCTGGCGGAACGCCTCCCGCCTGTCTTCATCATCGCCTTCCACGGCAGCCGGATCGGGAAGCCCCCAGTGCGTGCGCAGGAAGTCGCCGAACACGATGGGGCAGGTTTCGGCGGCGGCCGAGTCGCAGACGGTCACCACCAGGTCGATCGGCGGGGCATCCGATGTCGTGAACTCGTCCCAGGACTTGCTGCGCAGGCCCGCCGTGGCGATGCCCTCGGCCGCCAGTTGGGCAAGCGCCCAGGGATTGACCGCGCCGGTCGGCTGGCTGCCGGCGCTGAAGACCTCGAATCGGTGGCCGGCCCAGGCGCGGAGCGTGGCCTCGGCCAGCACGCTGCGGGCGGAGTTGCCGGTGCACAGGAAAAGGACGCGACGCTTCATCGGGACGGTTCCTCGAGGTAACAGGTGGGGCGCGGGATCAGCAGGCACAGGCGGCCGCTGCACCAGGGGGGCAGCTCTCGTCCGCGGAGCCCGCGCAGCAGTTGTGGGTCAGGTAGGCGACCAGTGCGTTCATGGCCTCGAAGTTGGCGCGGTAGCAGACGTTGCGCCCCCGGCTCTCACTGTCGATCAGGCCGGCAAGGACGAGTTCCTTCAGGTGGAAGGACAGGGTGGCGCCGGGGACGACCAGCGCCTCCGCGATTTCACCGGCCATGCGGCCCTCGGGGCCGGCCTCGACCAGCAGCCGGAAGATCGCCAGCCGCGTGGCGTGGCCCAGTGCCGTCAGAGCGGCAATTGCCTGATTCGTTTCCATCATTCTAGAATAGTCGAATGAATAACGAACGGCAATCACCCGTGCTCCTCGACCTCCCCCATCTGGCTGCCGACCTGCTTCCCGGCCCCCGCCATGACGCGCTGGGCGCTGACGCGGGCCAACCGGCGCCCCGCATCCTCCTGCTGTACGGCTCCCTGCGGCCGCAGTCCTACAGCCGCAAGCTGGCACTGGAAGCCGAGCGCATCCTGCGCCACCTCGGCGCCGAGACACGGGTATTCGATCCACACGACCTGCCGCTGCTGGACAGCGTCGGCCGTGACCACCCGAAAGTGCAGCAGCTGCGCGAATGGTCGCTGTGGTCGGAAGGTCAGGTCTGGGTGTCGCCCGAGCGGCACGGCACGATCACCGGCGTGTTCAAGAACCAGATCGACTGGCTGCCGCTCGAGGATGGCAGCGTGCGGCCGACCCAGGGACGCACGCTTGCGGTAATGCAGGTATGCGGAGGCTCGCAGTCGTTCAACGTGGTCAACACCCTGCGGGTGCTAGGGCGTTGGATGCGGATGGTGACGATCCCGAACCAGTCGTCGGTCGCCAAGGCGTGGCAGGAGTTCGATGAAGCGGGGCGCATGCGCGCCTCGCCGTTCTATGACCGGGTCGTGGACGTGATGGAGGAGCTGGTCAAGTTCACGCTGCTCGTGCGCGGGCGGAGTGACTATCTGGTCGATCGCTACAGCGAGCGGAAGGGTGCTGATGAAGCCCGGCAAGTGGCGAGAGAGTCGGGAGTGCTGGAAGATGTCCCAGCAGCTTCTTGACTAGCGAGCCTGCTTGATCGGCTGCTGATGGTCAGTAAGGTCGGTAGAGCGATCACCTCACACTGTTCTCAGTGATCAATCTCATTGGTACCCGCAAATGAGTCCAAGAACAACTGTTCGAGATACTTCGCCAGCCTGTTGCTGCACTCAAAAAAGGTGACATACAGCAACTCGCTGCTTGGCCACTTTTCTTTGATGTGGTCCGTCACTCGTGCCTCCGCAAGGCCCTTGCCCACATAGACGCAGAGCATTGTGTGGGCGTCATGGTCATCGCAATGGTCGTAGTCAACCCACAGGTGATACAGACCAGTTTTGCCGCGCAGACCCTTTAGATAGCTCTTGTACGTCAGGTCGCCAAGTTGAGTTGCATCATCTATGGAGATAAGCGTGCAGAATGAGCTGGAGTTAATGATCTCGTTCGCCGTGGGCGGATTGATGAGCTCTAATTGAGCCACGCGGTCGAAAGCGGAGTAGTCAGGATTTTGACACGGGAAGTTTTGGTCTTCGCACTTTGGCACTGGAGATCTCTGGTAGCGATGGTTGACCTGCATTCTCGCCCAGAGCAAGGCGATAAGTATGCCCACTGAACGCGCAAGCGTTCTTGAAAATGTGTTCCCCGTTTGGCTGAAGCAAGCGAGACGAGCATCGACTGCCTGGCCACGTTGGATCGACAGCGGAGAGGGTGAGTTGCCCGAGGTCCTGCGGGCTGTACCAGTGGTTTAGTCAACCTGGACCGGCGCCGGCAACCGAGTCGAACGGAATGCGTCGTCTGTCCATACACGGGCGGGGGCTGTAGCTCAGCCCGGTTCCACGCTGTCACCAAGCGGCACCAGGGAGTGGTTGCCCGGACCTTAGCGGAGTGGGTACTGCGGTGGTCCCATCTCAGCTAAACTGACCCGAACCGGACTTGACACTCCGGCATTTGACAGATGGAGTTACACGCGTGACCCAAAGGGCTGATATGAAAGGGAAAAGCATGCTCTTTACACCTCGCCGGTTCGTACTCCCGTTCTGATCCGCGGCACCGTCGTACCTTTCCCCCCGAAGGCAGAAGCGGAACCTGCATGAATACCTGGCTGGTCACCGGCGGCGCCGGTTTCATCGGCGGCAATTTCGTGCTCGACGCGGTGGCGTCGGGCGTGAAGGTCGTCAACCTCGATGCACTCACCTACGCGGGCAACCGCGACACCCTGGCGGCGCTCGAGGGCAATCCGCTGCACGTGTTCGTGCAGGGCGACATCGGCGACCGCGCCCTGGTTTCGCGGCTGCTGGCCGAACACCGCCCCGGCGCGGTGCTCAACTTCGCCGCCGAAAGCCACGTCGACCGCAGCATCGACGGCCCCGGCGCCTTCGTGCAGACCAACGTGGTGGGCACCTTCCAGCTGCTCGAAGCCGCGCGCGGTTACTGGAAGTCGCTCGACGCCGCCGGCCAGGCCGCGTTCCGCTTCCTGCACGTCTCCACCGACGAGGTCTACGGCTCGCTGGGCGACGAGGGCAAGTTCCGCGAGGACACGCCCTTCGCGCCGAACTCGCCGTACTCGGCCTCCAAGGCGGCGTCGGACCACTTCGTGCGCGCCTGGCACCACACCTACGGGCTGCCGGTGCTGACCACGAACTGCTCGAACAACTACGGCCCGTTCCAGTTCCCGGAAAAGCTCCGGCGATGGCCGCAACGTGCGCGACTGGCTGTACGTGAAGGACCACGTGGCGGCCATCCGCCGCGTGCTCGAGGCCGGCCGCCCGGGCGAGACCTACAACGTCGGCGGCGACGCCGAGCGCCAGAACATCGAGGTGGTGAAGGCCATCTGCGCCCTGCTCGACCAGCGCCGCCCGCGCGCCGACGGCCAGCCGCGGGAAAGCCAGATCACCTTCGTCAAGGACCGCCCGGGCCACGACCGCCGCTACGCCATCGACGCCGGCAAGCTGCAGTCCGAGCTGGGCTGGCGCCCGTCGGTGAGCTTCGAACAGGGCCTGGCGGCCACCGTGGACTGGTACCTTGCCAACGACGCCTGGGTGAACCGGGTGCTCGACGGCAGCTACCGTCTGGAACGCATCGGCCAGGAGGCCTGACATGCAGCGTAAAGGCATCATCCTGGCCGGCGGTTCCGGGACCCGGCTCTACCCGATCACGCAATCGGTCAGCAAGCAGCTGCTCCCGGTGTACGACAAGCCGATGATCTATTACCCGCTCAGCGTGCTGATGCTGGCGGGCATCCGCGAAGTGCTGGTCATCAACACCCCGCACGAGCAGGACCTGTTCAAGCGCCTGCTGGGCGACGGCAGCCAGTGGGGCATGAAGATCGACTACGCCGTGCAGCCCAGCCCCGACGGGCTGGCGCAGGCCTTCCTGATCGCCGAAGACTGGCTGGCCGGCGCGCCGAGCTGCCTGGTGCTGGGCGACAACATCTTCCACGGCGACGGCCTGACCGAGCGCCTGCAGCGCGCCGGCGAGCGCGGGCAGGGCGCCACCGTGTTCGGCTACTGGGTGCGTGACCCGGAGCGCTACGGCGTGGCCGAGTTCGACGCCGCGGGCAAGGTGGTGGGGCTGGAAGAAAAGCCCGCGAAGCCCAAGTCGAACTATGCCGTCACCGGCCTGTACTTCTACGACGGCCGCGCACCGGCGTTCGCGCGAGGCTTGAAGCCTTCGGCGCGCGGCGAGCTGGAGATCACCGACCTCAACCGCTGCTACCTCGAGGAAGGCGCCCTCCACCTCGAACAGCTGGGCCGCGGCTACGCCTGGCTCGACACCGGCACGCACGGCTCGCTGCTGGAAGCGGCGAACTTCATCGAGACCATCGAGGCGCGCCAGGGCCTGCGGGTGTGCTGCCCGGAGGAAATCGCCTGGCAGAACGGCTGGGTGAGCGACGATCAGCTGCGCGCGCTGGCCGGGCCGCTGGCCAAGAGCGGCTACGGCGAATACCTGCTGGGCCTGCTGGGCCGCGGAGTGGTGCGGTGAAGGTGATCGAGACCGACCTGCCGGGCTGCCTGCTGCTCGAGCCGCGGGTGTTCGGCGACGAGCGCGGCTTCTTCTACGAAGCCTTCAACCACGACAAGCTCGCCGCCGCCGGCCTGCAGCCGGCCTTCGTGCAGGGCAACGTCTCGCGCTCGGCGCGGGGCGTGCTGCGCGGCCTGCACTACCAGTGGCCCAAGCCGCAGGGCAAGTTCATCTCGGTGTCCGAGGGCGAGGTGTGGGACGTGGCGGTGGACATCCGCCGCGGCTCGCCCACCTTCGGCCGCTGGACGGCGGCGGTGCTGAGCGCGGAGAACAAGCGCCAGTTCTGGATCCCGGAAGGCTTCGCGCACGGCTTCGTGGTGCTGAGCGAGCACGCCACCTTCCATTACCTGTGCACGGCCACCTACGACCCGCAGGCCGACGCCGCCATCCGCTGGGACGACGCCGACCTGGCCATCGACTGGCCGGTCAGCGCCCCGGTGCTCTCGGCCAAGGACGCGGCCGCGCCCTTCCTGGCCGATCTCCCGGCCGACCGCCTGCCACCGTACGAGGCCTGAGGCCGTGCGCATCCTGCTGACCGGCGCCAACGGCCAGCTCGGGCAGGCGCTGCGGGCCAGCCTGGCGCCGCTGGGCAGCGTGCTGCCGGCCACGCGCGACGGCCGGCTGCCGGATGGCGCCGGCGCCGAAGTGGCCGATCTCTCCCGGCCCGACACGCTGCCCGCGCTGGTGGCGCGTCTGGCGCCCGACCTCGTCGTCAATGCCGCCGCCTACACCGCGGTGGACCGCGCCGAGGACGAACCCGACCTGGCCTTCCGGGTGAACGCCGAGGCCCCGGGCGCACTTTCGCGCGCCTGCGCCGCCGCCGGCATCCGCCTGGTGCATTTCTCCACCGACTACGTCTTCGACGGTGGCGCCACCCGCCCGCTGCGCGAGGACGACCCGACCGGGCCGCTGGGCGTGTACGGCGCCAGCAAGCTCGCCGGCGAGCAGGCCGTTCGCGAGGGCGGGGCGGCGCACGCCATCTTCCGGCTGTGCTGGGTGTACGGCCCGGTGGGCCACAACTTCCTGCTGACCATGCTGCGGCTGGCGCGCGAGCGCGGCCACCTGCGCGTGGTGGACGACCAGCGCGGCACCCCCACCAGCGCCCTGCGCATCGCCGGCGCCGTGGCCGCCGCGCTGGGCCGGGACGGGGGGCGCAGCGGCACCTGGCACCTGGCGGCCGGCGGCCAGTGCAGTTGGCACGGCTTCGCCCGGGCCATCTTCGAGGGTGCCGTGGCGCGCGGGCTGCTGGCGGCCCCGCCGGTGCTCGAGGCCGTGCCCGGCAGCGCCTACCCGACGCGGGCCCGGCGCCCGGCCTGGTCGGTGCTCGACAACGCCGCCTTCACGCGCGACTTCGGCGTTCACATCGGTGACTGGCGCGAAGGGCTCGACGAGGTCCTCGACCTCCTTGCGCAGGCCTGACGCGGCCCCTTATCGTCAGAGTTTCCTGGGGAAGAGGAGTCACACGATGAGATCCGCCATCCTGGCGCTGGGCCTGTTGGCCGGTGCCGGCGCCAATGCCGCCGAGCTGCCCTCGGTCGAGCACTTCATGCGCTACAACACCTATTCGAGCGCGCGCATTTCGCCCGACGGCAAGTTCCTGGCCATCGGCGTCGACCGCAATGGCCAGGACGTGCTCACCGTCATCCGCCTGGCCGACATGCAGCTGATGAAGGTCAACGTGCTGCCGGAAGAGAAGTCGGTGTCGGGCTATCGCTGGATCAGCAACGACCGCCTGATCTTCACTTCCGTGCAGAAGTTCGGCAGCTTCGCGCAGCCGCGCGGCACCGGCGAGTGGTACGCGGTGAACGCCGACGGCAGCAAGCCCGAGGCCGTCATCTTCTACGGCAGCCGCGGCACCACGGGCCGCGCCAAGTCGCTGGGCAACGAGAGCTACAGCCTGCTCGATCCGCTGGTGGACGATCCGCGCAACGTGCTGATGACCGCCGTGTACCCGCGCTCGAAGGATGGCGCCGGCACCGAGCTCGTGCTGGTGGACACCTTCACGGGTGCCCGCAAGTCGCTGGCGCGCGCCCCGCGCGAGAACTGCTCCATCCAGGTGGACGAGAAGAAGAAGCCGCGTTACGCCGTCTGCTACGACGACAAGAACGAGCAGGGCCAGTTCGACACCCGCACCGAGCTGCACGTGCTGGGCGACGACGGCAAGTGGACCCTGGTGAGCAACGCCGACATCGACGGCGGCAAGCAGCTGCGCGTGCAGTGGGCGGCCGAGGACGGCACCATCTACGCCGAGCTCGACGACGGCAAGGCCCCGGCGGCGTTCGGTACCGTCGATCGCGCGACGGGCGAGTTCACCGAGCTGTTCAAGGACCCCGTGTCCGAAGTGGCCGGTTTCGTGGTTTCCCCGGTGGGCGACAAGGCGCTGGGCGTCATCACCGCGGCCGGCATCCCGAAGGTCACGCTGATCGACGAAGAGCACCCGGACGCGCAGCTCTATGCGTCCCTGGCCGCGGCCTTCCCGGGCCAGATGGTGAACTTCAGCACCGCCACCCGCGATGGCAACCAGATCATCGTCTCGGTGTTCAGCGACCGTAACCCGGGCGAGCTCTTCCTCTACGACCGCAGCAGCGGCAAGGCGCGCTTCCTGATGAAGGGCCGCGACTGGGTGAAGAACGAAGATTCGGCCACCGTGCGCGCCTTCGACTTCGTCAACCGCGACGGCATGCGCATCTACGGCTACCTGACGATCCCCAAGGGCAGCGACGGCAAGAACCTGCCGATGATCGTCAACCCGCACGGCGGCCCGATGGGCCCGCGCGACAACTGGGGCTACAACCCCGAGACCCAGCTGTTCGCCAGCCGTGGCTACGCCACGCTGCAGGTGAACTTCCGCGGCTCGGGCGGCTTCGGCAAGGCCTTCGAGGACATGGCCTACGGCCAGTGGAACACCGGCATCATGCACGACATCATCGATGCCACCCGCTGGGCCATCAAGGAAGGCATCGCCGACCCGGGCCGCATCTGCATCTATGGCGGCAGCTTCGGCGGCTACTCGGCCATGATGGCGCCGGTGGTGGATCCGGAGCTGTACAAGTGCGCCTTCGGCTACGTGGGCATGTACGACGCCCAGATCCAGATGAAGCTCAGCGACACCAGCAAGAGCAGCAGCGGCATGCGCTACCTGCAGCGCGCCTTCGGACCGACCCGCGCCGAGCAGGACGCGATGTCGCCGATCACGCACGCCAGCAAGATCGACCTGCCGGTGTACCTGGCGGCCGGCGCCCGCGACGCGCGCTGCCCGCCGGAGCACACCGAGGCCCTGTTCGCCGCGCTCAAGGCGGCCGGCAACACGCCCGAGGGCATGATCGTGCAGTCGGGAGAGGCGCACGGCTTCTACGACGTGGGCAACCGCGTGAAGCTCTACACGGAGATGCTGGCCTTCTTCAACCGCCACATCGGCGGCAAGGTGGAGGTCGGCACCGCCGAGCGCACCGCCTCGGTCGACTGAGGCCCGCCACCCGGCAAGACGAAACGGCGCCCCGCGGGGCGCCGTTTTTTCTTGGGTCCGCGCCGGAGCCTTTGCTTCCGGCCGCCCCCCTGCCTACCATGGGGATTCGCCAACGAAGGTTAGTCCCGATGACCCTCAAGCCCCTCCTGCTCGCCCTGCTGGTGCTGCCCTCGCTGGCCAGCGCCCAGGCCACCCCCGCCCGCGGCCTCGACGCCCGCGACCTGGTCACGTTCGAGCGCGTCTCCGCGCCCACGCTATCGCCCGACGGCCGCTTCCTGGTGCTGTCGGTGCGCGAGGTGGACTACGAGGCCAACAAGGCCAGCGCCGGCCTCTGGATCGAGAACCTGCGCGCCCGCGACGCCGCGCCGCCGGTGCGCTTCACGCCCGAGGGCATGAGCGTGAACAGCCCGGCCTTCTCGCCCGACGGCGCCGAGGTCTGGTTCCTGTCGGCCAAGTCCGGCAGCTCGCAGGTGTGGAAGCAGGCCGTGGCCGGCGGCGAGCCGGTGCAGGTCACCAGCTTCCCGCTGGACGTGGGCACCTTCCGGCTCTCGCCCGACGGCAAGCAGCTGGCCGTCAGCTTCGAAGTCTTCACCGACTGCGCCGACCTGGCCTGCACCAGGCAGCGCCTCGACGCGCGCGCCGCCAGCAAGGCCACCGGCCAGCTCTACGACAAGCTGTTCGTGCGCCACTGGGATACCTGGAAGGACGGCCGCCGCAACCAGCTGTTCGTGGCGGCGCTGGGCGCCGACGGCAAGCCGGCCGGCGAGCCGGTGCGCGTGAGCGCCGGCATCGACGGCGACGTGCCCACCAAGCCCTTCGGCGGCAAGGAAGACTACGCCTGGGCGCCGGACGGCCAGTCGCTGGTGCTCTCGGCCAAGATCGGCGGCAACGACGAATCCTGGTCCACCAACTACGACCTCTACCGCGTCTGGGTGCGCGCCCGCCGCGCGCCGCAGAACCTGACCGCCGACAACAAGGCGCTCGACGGCGGCCCGGTGTTCAGCGCCGACGGCCGCACGCTCTACTACCGCGCGATGAAGCGCCCGGGCTTCGAGGCCGACCGCCTGGCCCTGATGGCGATGGACCTGCGCAGCGGCAAGGCCCGCGAGATCGCCCCGGACTGGGATTTCTCGGCCAGCAACATCACGCTCTCGGCCGACGGCAAGTCCATCTACACCACCACCTTCGACACCGGCACCTACGCGCTGTTCAAGGTGGACATCGCCACCGGCGCGGCCACCAAGGTGGTAGGCGGCGGCACCGTCGGCGGCTTCGACCTGGCCGGCGACACGCTGGCCTACACCCACGAGAACCTCAAGTCGCCGGCCCAGGCCTTCGTGGCCCGCGCCGACGGCAGCGCCGCGCGCCAGGTCACCCGCCAGAACGAAGAAAAGCTCGCGGGCATCGCCTTCGGTGACTACGAGCAGTTCAACTTCAAGGGCTGGAACGAAGAAACCGTGCACGGCTACGTCGTCAAGCCGGCCAACTACGAAGAAGGCAAGCGCTACCCGGTGGCCTTCCTCATCCACGGCGGCCCGCAGGGCAGCTTCGGCAACAACTTCCACTACCGCTGGAACCCGCAGACCTATGCCGGCGCCGGTTTCGCGGTGGTGATGATCGACTTCCACGGTTCGGTCGGCTACGGCCAGGCCTTCACCGATTCGATCAGCGGCGACTGGGGCGGCAAGCCGCTCGAGGACCTGCAGAAGGGCTGGGCCGCGGCGCTCGAGCGCTACGACTTCCTCGACGGCGAGCGCGCCTGCGCCCTGGGCGGCAGCTACGGCGGCTACATGGTGGCCTGGATCGCCGGCCAGTGGCCGGACGCCTTCGACTGCCTGGTCAACCACGCCGGCGTGGTGGACACCCGCATCATGGGCTTCAACACCGAAGAACTGTGGTTCACCGAGTGGGAAAACGGCGGCACGCCGGTGCAGGTGCCGCAGAACTACGAGAAGTTCAACCCGATCAACCACGTCGGCAACTGGAAGTCGCCGATGCTGGTCATCCACGGCCAGCTCGACTACCGCGTGCTGGTGGAGCAGGGCCTGGCCTCGTTCTCGGCCGCGCAACGCCAGGGCGTGCCCAGCCAGCTGCTGTACTTCCCGGACGAGAACCACTGGATCCTCAAGCCGCAGAACAGCGTGCTCTGGCACGACACCGTCAAGGACTGGCTCAAGCGCTGGACGGCGGAGAAGGAGTGACGTGGCCGAAGTCGTCGATATAGACAAGCTCCGACGCAGCTGCGCGCAGTGTTCGCTGCACGTGCTGTGCCTGCCCGCAGGCATCGGTGCCGGCGACCTCGAGCAACTCGATGACATCGTCAAGGCGCGCCGGCCGCTGGCGCGCGGCGACACGCTCTTCCGCGCCGGCCAGGCCCTGGGCTCGCTGTACGTGGCGCGCGAAGGCGCGTTCAAGACCGTGGCCATCGATGCCGAGGGCGAGCAGCAGGTGGTGGGCTTCCACCTTCCCGGCGAGCTGATGGGCCTGGACGCGATGGGCAGCGGCAAGCACGCCTGCGAGGCCGAGGCGCTGAGCCCGGCCTCGGTGTGCGAGATCCCGCTCAACCAGCTCGAGTCGATCTGCCGGCAGATCCCGGGCCTGCAGCACCAGCTGCTGCGCATCATCGGCCAGGGCATCAACCGCGACCAGAGCCACCTGGAGATGCTGGGCCGCAAGCAGGCGCACGAGCGCGTGGCGCTGTTCCTGCATGGCCTGTCGGAGCGCTACAAGCTGCTGGGCCAGCCCGGCGACGTGTTCACCCTGCCGATGAGCCGCGAGGATATCGCCAGCTACCTGGGCCTGGTGATCGAAACCGTCAGTCGCACGCTCGGCAAGCTGCAGGACGAAGGCATCATCGCCGTGCGCGGCCGCCAGCTGAAGATCACCGATCGCGAGCGGCTCGACGAGCTGGTGCATGCGCCGGTGCCGGCGGCGGGGAAGGGACGGGCGCAGCGTTAAATGATCGGCCCTTCGGGGCCGATTTCTTTTTTGGAGATGCCGGTCGTGCGCCATGCCTTGCTGATGTCGTTGTTGCTGTTCGTGGCGGATGCCAGTGCCGTCGTCATTCGTGACGACGTGCCGGACCTGAAGTATCGAATGGCCGCCTCGGATTTCCCGGCCCTCGCGGACCTGCCGGGCGAAGGCCACGGCGTGCTCATCGCTCCCGACTGGGTGGTGACCGTGGCGCATGCCGTCAGCTGGCAGGGCCACCTGGACGTGGTGGTCGTCGGCGGCACGCCGCGCGCCGTGCGCCGGGTCGTCATCCACCCCGGCTACAAGGTGCCGCCGGAGGCGATGGTGCAGGCCGCGCTGGCATCGGGCGACTGGGAAGCTTTCTTCGAATTCCTGGCCGCTTCCGACGACCTGGCGCTCATTCAGCTCGCCGAACCGGTCGGCGACGTCGTCCCCGTGGCGATACACCGCGACCCGGGCGTGGGGCAGCTGGTGCGAATCATGGGCCGCGGCGCCACCGGCAACGGCGTTACCGGCTATCCGCTGCAGAGCAGGAACCGCACCGATCTTCGGCAGGGCCATAACGAGATCGTCGAGGCCGGCGGCCGATGGCTCACCTACCGTTTCGATGCGCCGCCCGCAGCGCTCGAGCTCGAGGCCGCGACCGGAAGCGGAGACAGCGGCGGGCCGATACTCGTGATGGAAGGCGACCAATGGCGACTTGCCGGGCTGGCGGCGTGGAAGCGCGGCCAGGTCGTAGGCACGGAGATTCGCCAGGGACGCTACGGCGAAATCAGCTACGGCGTCCGACTGGCCCACTATTCCGACTGGATGGGGCAGATCCTCGCGGAGGCTGGGGATTCCAGCGAGACCGCCAGCCAATAAGGATCGGAATACAGACCTGGGGCAGCCACGGCGACATCCGCCCCTTCGTGGCGCTGGCCGATGGGCTGCAGGCGGCCGGCCATGAGGTGACGCTGGTGGTCACCTGCGTCGACAGCAATCGCTATGTGGCGCTGCAGGCGCAGTCCCGATTCCGGCTCAAGGTCGTGGCAAGCCCTGTTGTCGCGGATGCGCAGGTGTTGGAGTCGGCCGGAAAGGCGATCGTCCGGGAGCGCAACGCCATAAGGCAGACGCAGCTGGCCATCGAGGCCTTCCTGCTGCCCGCAGAAGCCGAGATGCACCGGGCGTCCGAAGAACTCGTGGCCGAAAACGACCTGGTGATCGGGCATTACTTCCTTTACACGCTGGGTGCTGCGGCCGAGAAGCGAGGCCGCCCCTGCGTCAGCGTTGCGCTCGCCCATGGCGCGGTGCCGTCGGCGCACCAGCCGCCTTCCGGACTGCCTGATCTGGGACGGATTGGAAACCGGATGGCTTGGTGGCTCGCCAGGCGTGTCCTCAACAGCGCCTTCAAGAAGTATCCGGATCGGCTGCGTGCCGCGAACGGCATCGCGCCCGCGCGGGACATGGTCGACAGCGTCTGGGCCTCGGACTACCTGACCTTGCTCGCCATCAGCCCGGCAATCTGCGAGAAGCGCCCCGACTGGCCGGCGCACTTCCATGTCTGCGGGCCACTGGACACCCCGGCGTCGGTCGCCGAGGGCGAGTTGTCCGGGCCGCTTGAGTCGTTCCTGTCCGCTGGCGATGCACCGGTTTTCATGACGGTCGGAAGCATGCTGCCGGGCAGCGGAGAAGCCGAGGCCATCGCGCTGCTGGCCAACGCGGCGCGGGCTGCGAAGCTGAGGGCGATCATCCAGGCCCCGGGCTGGGAGCAACTGGGATTCCGGTGCAGCGAGCAACTGCATTTCGTGGACGCCGTGCCGCATGCGGCGGTGTTTCCCCGCTGCCGCGCCGTGGTCCACCACGGCGGCGCAGGCACCTCGCAGGCCGCGCTTCGCGCGGGCGTGCCCTCGGTGGTGATCCCGCACACCGCGGAGCAGGAGCACTGGGGCAGCGAGCTGCGCCGGATCGGCGTGGCCTGCAAGCCGATCCCGCGTCGGCGGGCGACGCCGGCCCGCCTCGCCTCGGCGCTCCGCGAGGCGACCGGCTCCACGACCCTGGCCGCCAACGCCAGGGCCAAGGGCGCAAGTCTCTCGAACGAGAACGGTGTCGTCGAGGCCGTGAGGCTGATCGTCGATCGGTACGACCGGGCGACCAAAGGCTGACTCGCATGCTTATTGCCGGTGTTGACCTTGCATGGATGGGGACTCGAAATCCAACCGCGATAGCGGTGGGCAGCGTTGATTCTCGTATCGTCGAATTGGCATCAGTATTCGAAGGCTTGCATGGAACCCAGTCGGTCATCGATGCCCTGAATGGCGTGGAGAATCTGCACGGAGTTGCGATAGATGGCCCATTGATCATCAGGAATCCGACAGGCCAGAGAGAATGCGAGCGTGCAGTTGGCGTTAGGTACGGCGGGCGCAAAGCGTCCTGTCATACCTCAAATCTGGAGCGCTTCCCGGCCGCCGCCGGGGTGAGGCTTTCAGAGCACTTGTTGGATTCTGGGTTCAGGCATCTGGCACCGCCGGATCAGCGATGGCAGCTGGAGTGCTACCCGCATCCCGCGCTAATCGAGATCTTCGGGCTCTCGGAGCGACTCCTATACAAGAAAGGAACCGTTGTTCAAAGGCGACGCGGTCAGGTCGAGTTGGCGAACATGATTCGCTCTCTGAAGGATTCAAGCGTCCTGAGCCTACGCGTGCCCGATTCGCTTTTGAGCTATATGAGCGAGAGTCGTATTAACTCGTTGGGCGGCATGGCGTTGAAGCACAACGAAGATGTCCTTGACTCGATAGTGTGTATGTACATCGGCGCTCTTTATCAGTCCGGATATAACCAGGCTGTTTTTGGGACGGCGTTAGACGGTTATATCTTTGTGCCCACCAAGAGGTGCACCTAGAGTCCTTGCGCAGGGAGCGCTGGCGCCATTCAAGTGCGGGACCCCTCAGACTGACCGACAGCCCATCGCCTCCAGCACCGCATGGATGGCCGGCTGCCCGGCCAGCCAGGGGCCGGCCATCGTGACGAGGCCGGCCAGGGCCACGAAGGAAGCAGCACCCGCGCGCCAGGCGCGGTGGGCGAGCAGGCCGCCGAGGCGCGCGCCGCTCCAGGTGACGGGCACCATCGTCGCCATCGTGCCGAGGCCGAAGCTGGCCATTACCAGCGCGCCGTGCAGGGCGCTGGCTTCGAGCCAGGCGGCCACGAGCACGGTGCTCGACAGTCCGCAGGGCAGCCAGCCCCAGAGCAGGCCCATGGCCCAGGGGCGTAGCGGGCCGGCCGCGGGCAGCCGCGATTGCAGCGGGCGCAGCGCGCGCCACAGCCAGCCGCCGCCGCGGCTGAGGAAGCCCAGGGCGTGTGGCCACATCAGCCGCGCCGCCACCATCAGCAGCACCGCGCCCATGGCCACGCGCAAGCCGGTGGCCAGGGCCTCGGAGCGCGCGAGCAGCAGCAGGCCGCCGCCGAAGGCGCCGACGAGGGCGCCGGCCACGGTGTAGCCCAGCACGCGGCCGCCGTTGATCGCGAAGGCATTGCCCAGGCCCGGCTTGCCGGCGCTGGCCGAGAGGCCGGTGGCGATGCCGCCGCACATGGCCACGCAGTGCACGCCGCCCAGCAGGCCGGTGAGCAGCGCCGCGCCGAGCGTGATCAGGTCGATGGGCATCAGGGGCTTTCGCGGTCCTGCGGGGACGGCGGCGGCGCGGGCTTGTCGTCCTCGCGCAGCATGTCCAGCGCCGGCGTGTCGAGGTCGTCGAACTGGCCGCCGCGCACCGCGGCCAGGAAGGCCCAGATGGCCGCGCCCAGCAGCAGCAGCGAAATCGGAATGAGGGCCAGCAGGATGTTCATCGGTTGCCCTTGTCGATGCGCCCCAGGCGCAGCGCGTTCAACGTGACCACCAGCGAGGAGGCCGCCATGCCCAGCGCCGCGAGGCCCGGCGTCACCCAACCCAGGGCCGCGAAGGGCAGGGCGAGCACATTGTAGGCCAGGGCCCAGCCCAGGTTCTGGTTGATGATGCGGCGCGTGCGCCGGGCCAGCGCCACCGATTCGGGCAGGCGCACCAGGCGCGGGCCGGCCAGCACCAGGTCGGCCGAGCGCTGGGCCAGGGGCGCGCCGGCGGCCATCGCGGCCGAGACGTCGGCGCCGGCCAGCAGCGGCGCGTCGTTGATGCCGTCGCCCACGGCCAGCACGCGGTGGCCGGCGGCCTGCAGCGCGTGCACGGCGGCCAGCTTGCCCTCGGGCGTCTGGCGCGCGGAGAAATCGTCGATGCCCAGCGTGGCCGCCACGCTGCGCACGGTGGCCTCGCCGTCGCCGCTGAGCAGCACCGGCCGCAGGCCCTGCGCACGCAGCGCGGCGACGGCTTCGGCGGCATCGGCGCGCAGCGGGTCGGCCACTTCGAAGCGGGCCAGCGCGCGGGTGCCGTCGCCCAGCCAGATCGCGCCATCGTCGGCGCGGCCGGTGGCAAAGCCCGCCTGGCCCAGGCGATATTCCACGCCATCGACCACGCCCGACACGCCGCGGCCCGGCGCCGCCTGCACGGCCCCGGCCGCCAGCGCGCGGCCATCGCCGAAGGCCGCGGCCAGCGGATGGCCGGCGTTGGCCTCCAGCGCCGCGGCCACGCTGCGCCAGCGTTCGATGTCGCCTTCGAGGGCCTCGGCGCGCAGCAGGCGCGGTTGGCCCAGCGTGAGCGTGCCGGTCTTGTCCAGCACCACGGTGTCGGCGCGGGCCAGCGATTCGAGCGCGTCGGCGCCCAGCGCCAGCACGCCCATGCGCGCCAGCGTGCCGTGCGCCGTGGCCAGCGCGGCCGGCACCGCCAGCGACAGCGCGCAGGGGCAGCTGACAACCAGCACCGCCAGCGCGATCTCGAAGGCGCGCGCCGGCTCGACCTGCCACCAGGCCCAGAACACCAGTCCGGCGATGATGAAAAGCGCGATGACGAAGCGCATCGCCACGCCATCGGCGAAGCGTGCGATGCGCGGGCGGTTGGCCTGCGCCTGCTCCACCGCGCGGGTGAGCTGCGACAACCGGGTGTCGGCACCGGTGCGGGTCACGCGCAGGCGCGCGGCCGACTCGCGGCAGGTGCTGCCGGCGAACACGGTGTCGCCCGCGACCTTGGCCACGGGCGTGGATTCACCGGTGAGCAGCGACTCGTCCACCGCCGCGCCGGCATCGAGCAGCTCGCCGTCGGCGGGCACGGTCTCGCCCGCAGGCACCTGCACGATGTCGCCGGCGGCCAGCGCGGCCACGGGCACCTGCTCGCGCGCGCCGCCGGCTTCGCGCCAGGCCAGTGCCGGCTGCGCCCGCGCCAGGGTGTCCAGCCTTGCGCTGGCCTGCCGCCGCGCCATGCGCTCGAGGAAGCGCGCGGCCAGCAGGAACAGCACGAACATCACCGCCGCGTCGTACCAGACGTGGGTGCCTTCGCGGATCGTCTCGACCAGGCTGGCGAAGTAGGCCAGCAGCACCGAGGTGGCCACCAGCGTGTCCATGCCCGGCCGGCGGTGGCGCAGCTCGGTGGCCATGCCGGCCAGGAAGGGCCAGCCGGAATAGAACACCACCGGCGTGCTCACCAGGAAGGCGATCCAGCGGAAGAAGTCGCGCGTGGCCGCAGGCATCTCGCCGGCCGTGTCGAGGTAGAGGGCTTCGGCGAACATCATCGCCTGCGTCGCGCCCAGCGCCGCGACGCCCAGGCGGGCGATCATCCGGTTGCGTTCGCGTCGGCGCTCGCGCTCGGCCTGTTCGCCCTGGGCCAGGTGCGGTCGGTAGCCCAGTGCGGCCAGGCGCGCCAGCACGGCCGACAGTGGCGTGCGTGCCGGATCCCAGCCGATGCGCACGCGGCCGGTGACGGCATTGGCGCCGATGTCCTGCACGCCGGGTTCGCGCCGCAGCGCGCGGTCGATCAGCCAGGCGCAGGCGGCGCAGTGCATGCCTTCGCAGACCACGGTGATCTCGCGGCCGGTGGGCGTGGCCACGGCGTGGCCGGCCTGCACGTCGGCGCGGTCCCAGGCGCCGTAGTCGGCCGGTTCGGGGTCCACGCGCGCGCCGGCACCGTTGCGCAGGCGGTAGTAATCGGCCAGGCCGGCGTCGCGGATCCAGTTGGCGGCCGCACCGCAGCCGCTGCAGCACACCGCGCGTTCGGCTTCGCCGATGCGGATGCGCAGGGGTTCGGCGGGCAGGGGCTCGCCGCAGTGGAAGCAGGCGGCTTCGCTCACGGCGCCGCGACCGAGGGCACCAGCTCCACGGTGGTGTCGCCCGGGTGGTAGCGGCCCACCACGCGCCAGCTGCCGTCGGCGGCCACCAACCGCAGCTGCCAGCCGTGCCGTGCGGCCACCGGCTCGTTGGCGCGCCAGCCCTGCGGGTGCGGCGCCAGTTCGATCTGGCGGTCGCGCGTGGATTCAATCGGGTGGATCAGCTGCAGCCGCGGCGCCACCGGGCCGGTGGACTGGCCCAGGCGCACGAGCGCACCCCCGCCATCGATCTCGACGCGGGCGGAAAGACCGCGGGTGGCCGCGGCCTGGTCGGCCTCGATGGAGACCACCTGAACCTGCGCCGTGCGCCGCACCGGGTCGGGGTCGGCGTCCACGCCGCTTTCGCTGCTGATCGCCACGATCGTCCAGATGCCGGCGACCACGGTCGCGGCCGGGATGCCCAGCACCAGCCAGAGCGCGTAGTTGCGGGAAGGTCCCGGATTGCCTGGCTCGCCCATCAGAACGGCCCGAAGAATCGGGTTTCTTCGGTCTCGCTGACGCCCTCGGCGTCGGACTCGACCACGATGTCCACGTCCACCCGGCCCTTGGCCAGGCCCGCCGGGGCGCGCAGGGTCACCGGCACCGTCAGCACTTCCTCGGCCGCGGCCGCGTGCACGGCGCCGGCTTCGACCAGGGTGATGCCGGCCGGGCCCTCGACCCGGATGCGGAAGCTGCGCGGCACCTGGTCCTTGTTGACGATGCGCACGGTGTAGCCGTTTTCGATGCTGCCGTCGGCGGCGGTGCGGTAGAGCGCGTTGCGATCCCGGAGCACGTCCACGATCAGCGTGCTGCGCTGGGCCACGCCCACCGCCCAACCCACGGCCAGCGCCACCAGCAGCAGCGCGTAGATGACCACGCGCGGCCGCAGCAGGCGGTTGCGCTTGCCCTCGACCGCGTTCTGGGTGGTGTAGCGGATCAGGCCGCGCGGGTAGCCGATCTTGTCCATCACCATGTCGCAGGCGTCCACGCAGGCGCCGCAGGCGATGCATTCGTACTGCAGGCCGTTGCGGATGTCGATGCCGGTGGGGCAGACCTGCACGCAGATGGTGCAGTCGATGCAATCGCCCAGGTCGTCGGGGGAATCCACCGTCGGGGCCGGCGGCAGCCCTTCCTGGGCGTCCACCACCAGGCCGGTGGTGGCGCGGGCGCCGAGCTGCAGGTCGGCGGCGCTGCGGTGCTGGGCGGCGTGCACCACGGCGCTGGTGGCCACGTCCAGCGGCAGCAGGCCGCGAGCGCGCTCGAGCACGCTGGCCAGCCGGCCCTTCTTGCGCGGGCCACGCGGCTCGCCACGCATCGGGTCGTAGGCGATGATCAGGGTGTTGCGGTCGAACATCGCGCCCTGGAAGCGCGCGTAGGGGCACATGTACTTGCACACCTGCTCGCGCAGTACGCCGGCGTTGCCCCAGGTGGCCAGCGAGTAGAACAGCACCCAGAAGGTCTCCCAGCCACCCCATTCGAAGGGCGAGAGCCGCGCCGCGAGGTCGCGGATGGGCGTGAAGTAGCCGACGAAGGTGAAGCCGGTCCACAGCGCGAACACCAGCCACAGCGCGTGCTTGGCGCCCTTGCGCAGCACCTTTTCACGGGTCCAGGGGCCGGCGTCGAGCTTCATGCGCTTGTTGCGGTCGCCCTCGGTCCAGCGCTCCATCCAGATGAAGACCTCCGTCCACACCGTCTGCGGGCAGGCGTAGCCGCACCACAGGCGGCCGGCGAGGGCGGTGAAGAAGAACAGCGCCAGCCCCGCCATGATCATCAGCAGGGCCAGGTAGAGGAAGTCCTGGGGCCAGAACACCAGGCCGAAGACGTAGAACTTGCGCGCCGGCAGGTCCCAGAGCACGGCCTGGCGGTCGTCCCACTGCAGCCAGGCGAAGCCGTAGTACATGCCCAGCAGCCAGATCACCGCGGCCTTGCGCAGGCGCTGGGTGAAGCCGTCCTGCTCGCGCGGGTAGACCTTCTTCTCCGAGACGTAGAGCGAAACGTCCTCGACCAGCTCGCTGGGGATCTCCTTGGCCACGGATCAGTCCTTCGGCAGGGGCTGGTTGAAGCGGCTGGCCGGGCGCAGCAGGATCCAGGTGAACAGGCTGGCGCTGGCGGTGCAGGCCCAGAACATGAAGAAGCCGATCGTGTAGCCCAGGCCGCGGCTGATCTCGATGTCGGGGAAGGTCACGTCGCGCAGCGCCAGCGGGTCGACGATGGCGAAGAACACCGTCGTGGCCACGCCGGCGGCGAAGAAGCTCGGCCAGAGGATCGCCCCGAGCCGCTGCGCGAGCGGCCGGGGCGGGTGGTCGAAGCGCTCGGCGGGGGCGCTCAAGGCGCCTCCGTCGAAGCCCCGTTGCTGCCGTGCGAGAGCGACCACACGTAGGCGCCGGCCAGGCGGCTGCGGGTCTCGCCGAAGATCGGGCCGTGGGCGGGCATCATGCCGGCTCGGCCGTTGCGGATGCCTTCGGCGATGGTGTCGAAGTCGCTGCCGTAGAGCCAGATGTCGTCGGTCAGGTTGGGCGCGCCCAGGATCGGGTTGCCCTTGCCGTCGGCGCCGTGGCAGGCCGCGCAGACGCCGGCGAAGCGGGCCTGGCCGGCGGCAGCGAGGGCCGGGTCGGCCTTGATGCCCGACAGGCTCTGCACGTAGGCGGTCACTTCGGTGATGCCCACTTCGCCGCCGATGGCCGCGCCCAGCGCCGGCATCGCCGCCTGGCGGCCCTGCACGATCGAGGCCAGCACCTGCTCGGGGCTGTCGCCCCACAGCCAGTCGCCGTCGACGAGGTTGGGGAAGCCCTTGGCGCCGCGGGCGTCGGAGCCGTGGCACTGCGCGCAGTAGTTCTGGTATAGGCGGCCGCCGAAGGCCACGGCCTCGGGGTGTTTGGCGATCTCGTCGATGGGCATGCCGTCGAAGCGGCCGAAGGCTTCGGCGAGGCGGGCGTCGGCCTCGGCCTTCTCCGCGTCGTGCTCCTTGGCCGAGGTCCAGCCCGAGGTGCCGGCGAAGCTGCCGAAGCCCGGGTACCAGACCAGGTAGCCGATGGTGAACACGATGGTCAGCCAGAACAGGTTGATCCACCAGCGCGGCAGCGGCTTGTTGTACTCGGTGAGGTCGCCGTCCCAGACGTGGCCGGTGGTCTCGGCGGAGTTCTTGCCTTCGTTGCCGCGACGCTTGGCGGTCCACCACAGCAGCCAGGCGCAGCCGCCGATGTTGAGCACGACCAGGAAGATGACGAAAAGGGACCAGCCGGTAGTCATGGGGTGTTCTCGCTTTCGTCTTCGAGGGGGAGGCGGGCGGCGGCGTCGAATTCGGCCTTGCGCTTGCGGCTGAAGGCCCAGGCGACGCCACCGAGGAAGGTGAGCAGCAGGATGGCGGTGGTGATTCCGGCGACCATGGCTTCAGCCCTTCGGTGCGTGCTTGCCGAGGCCCTGGAGATAGGCGATCAGCGCGTCCATTTCCGACTTTCCGGCCACCGCCGCGGCGGCGCCTTCGATCTCCTCGTCGGTGTACGGGTCGCCCAGGCGCTGCAGGGCGCGCATGTTGCGGGCCACCGCGCCCGGGTCGACAGGCGTCTCCGCGAGCCAGGGGTAACCGGGCATGTTCGACACCGGCACCACGTCGCGCGGGTTGATCAGGTGCACGCGGTGCCACTCGTCGGAGTAGCGGCCGCCGACGCGGGCCAGGTCCGGGCCGGTGCGCTTGGAGCCCCACTGGAACGGGCGGTCGTAAACCGACTCACCGGCCAGCGAGTAGTGGCCGTAGCGCTCGGTCTCGTGGCGCAGGGTGCGGACCATCTGCGAGTGGCAGTTGTAGCAGCCTTCGCGGACGTAGATGTCGCGGCCGGCCAGCTCGAGCGCGGGGTAGGGCTTCACGCCCGGCAGCGGCTTGACGGCCTCGGCCTGGTACATCAGCGGGACGATCTCGGCGAGGCCGCCGAAGCTGATGACGATGGCGATCAGGATCGCCATCCAGCCCACGTTGGTTTCGATCTTCTCGTGGCTCATGACGGGTCCTCAGGCGTGGGCTTCGGTGGCCGGCGGCAGCACCGGGTTCTCGGCCCGGCCCCGGGCCAGGCGCAGCGTCTGCCAGGTGTTGACGCACATGATCCCCATGCCGGCGATCACCAGCAGGCCCGCGAGCAGCCGCACCAGGTAGTAGGGGTAGTTGAACTCGACGATTTCGGCGAAGGCGTAGGTCAGCGTGCCGTCGGGGTTGGCGGCGCGCGCCATCAGGCCCTGGTAGATGCCGGCGATCCACATGGCGACCGTGTAGAGCACCACGCCGATGGTGTGGATCCAGAAGTGCCAGTCGATCATGCGGGTGCTGGCCATTTCCTTCAGGCCGACGCAGCGCGGTATGAGCATGTAGATCGAGCCGATCGAGATCATCGCCACCCAGCCCAGGGCGCCGGAATGCACGTGGCCGATGGTCCAGTCGGTGTAGTGGCTGAGCGCGTTGACCGTCTTGATCGACATCATCGGCCCCTCGAAGGTGCTCATCATGTAGAACGAGATGGCGACGATGAGGAACTTGAGGATCGGGTCGGTGCGCAACTTATGCCAGGCGCCCGAGAGGGTCATGATGCCGTTGATCGCGCCGCCCCAGCTCGGCGCCAGCAGCACCAGCGAGAACACCATGCCCAGGCTCTGGGCCCAGTCGGGGATGGCGGTGTAGTGCAGGTGGTGCGGGCCGGCCCACATGTAGATGGCGATCAGGGCCCAGAAGTGCACGATCGACAGGCGGTAGCTGTAGATCGGCCGGTTGGCTTGGCGCGGCACGAAGTAATACATCATGCCCAGGAAGCCGGCGGTCAGGAAGAAACCGACCGCGTTGTGGCCGTACCACCACTGCACCATCGCGTCGACGGCGCCGGAGTAGACCGGGTAGCTGTGCCACAGGCCCGCCGGCATCGCCAGCGAGTTGACCACGTGCAGCAGGGCCACCGCGATGATGTAGGCGCCGTAGAACCAGTTGGCCACGAAGATGTGCTTGACGCGGCGCTTGGCGATCGTGCCGAAGAAGAGCCAGCCGTAGGCCACCCAGACGACGGTGATCAGCACGTCGATGGGCCAGGCCAGTTCGGCGTATTCCTTGGACTGGGTGTAACCCAGCGGCAGGGTGATGGCCGCGGCCACGATCACCAGCTGCCAGCCCCAGAACACGAAGGCGGCCAGTTTGTCGCTGATCAGCCGCACGTGGCAGGTGCGCTGCACCACGTACAGGCTGGTGGCGAACAGGGCGCAGCCGCCGAAGGCGAAGATCACCGCGTTGGTGTGCAGCGGGCGCAGGCGGCCGAAGCTGAACCAGGGCAGGTCGAAGTTCAGGGCCGGCCAGTAGAGCTGGGCGGCGATGATCACGCCCACCAGCATGCCCACCACGCCCCAGACCACGGTCATGATGGCGAACTGCATCACGACCTTGTCGTTGTAGGTTTCCGCCTTGTTGTCGAGCGTCATCGGTATTCCCCGTAGTCGTGGCGCGATTATGGCCAAGCCGCCCGCGGGCCGGCTTGACCCGCGTCAATTCCCCTTGCGCGCCGGCGTGCTTGCCGGCGGAGCCGCTTTCCGTCAGGCCCCGGGCGCGGCCAGCGCCGCCTTCACGGCGGCCAGGAAGGCCGGGTCGGGCTTGGCGCCCAGCGTCTCGGTGCGTGCGAGCACGCGGCCCTCGCGATCGAGCAGCACCAGGGCCGAGGTGTGGTTGAACTCGCCGTCGGCCAGCGGCCGGTAGCGGATGCCCAGCACGGCGGCCAGGCGGCGGACGCCCGGGGCCTCGGTGCGGGCCAGGGTCCAGCGGTCGGCGGGCAGGCGGCGCTTGTCGAACACCGACTTGAGCGCGGCCGGATCATCGCGGTCCGGGTCGAGGCTGACCAGCAGCACGTGCAGGCGCGCGCGCTCTTCGGGGGCGAGCGCGTGTTCGACGCCCTTGGCGCTGTCGACGATCAGCGGGCAGACGTAGCGGCAGGAGGTGTAGAACATCGCCACCAGGCGCACCTCGCCGCGGCCCTCGGCGAGGGCGAAATCGCGGCCGGCCTGGTCGGTGTAGGTGTCGGCCAGGCGGTAGATCGACTCGCCCGGCAGCTCCGAAGCGGCGGCGGGCAGGGCGAGCAGCAGGGCCAGCAGCAGGTGCCAGGCTTTCATCGGGGGGCTCCGGCCGGGTCGCGCGCGCAGCGCAGCCCGAGGTTGGCGGTGGTGTCGTTGCCCTCGAGCGCCGAGAGCATGGCCACGCGCATCATCACCGCGTAGTTCTCGCGGTCGTCCATCGACAGGGCGCCGGCGCCGCAGAAGCGCAGCCTGTCGGGGTCGCCCTGCTCGCGGTTGTCGGCCGAGACCAGCATGGCGGCGTAATCGTCCACCCATTCCCAGACCAGGCCGTGCAGGTCCCTGACGCCGTTGACGTCGGCCGGGCCCTGGCCCACCGCCGGCAGCGGCTGGTTGGAGGGGCGCGAGTACCAGGCCAGGATGCGCTCGCGCCAGGCGGGGTCCTGGCGGGCGTCGGCGCGGGTTTCGTCGGCCGCGGCGGCGAACTCCCACTCCGACCAAGTCGGCAGGCGGCCGCCCTGGGCTTCGCAGTAGGCCTGGGCCGCGAACCAGCTGACGTGGGTCACCGGCTGGTCGGCGCCGGCCTGGCCCAGGTCGAGCGGGCCGGCCCAGTGCTGCAGGTAGCGCTGCTCGGCGAACAGCGGCGCGACCTGGTCGCGCCGCCATTCCGGGTGCTCGCGCACGAAGGCCAGGAACTGGCCGTTGCTGACCGGCGTGCGCTGCAGCTCGAACGGCGCCACCTTCACCACGCCGCCGGTGTCCTCGTACTTGAGCACCGAGCGGAATTCGCCGCCCGGCAGCCGGGCCCAGCCGGCGTCCCCGGCGGCGAGGCCGGCGACGGGCAGCAGGGCCAGCAGCAGGGCGGCCGCGGCGCGCATCTCAGTGCGCCGCGCCTTCGCCGCGCTCGGTGGTGGCCCGCACCTTGGCCACTTCCTCCTTGCTCACGCGGCCACCCGGGTTGCCCCAGCTGTTGAGCGTGTAGGTGAGGATGTTGGCCACCTCGTCGTCGGTGAGCTGGCTCATCGGCGGCATCACCGAGTTGTAGTCCTGGCCGTTGACCTTGATCGGGCCGGCCAGGCCGTTGAGCACGATGGCGGCCAGCTCGGCGTGCGAGCGGGTCATCCAGTCGGACTCGGCCAGCGGCGGGAACACGCCCGGCATGCCGGCGCCCTCGATGCCGTGGCAGGTCGAGCAGGTGCCGGCAAACAGCGCCTTGCCGGCGGCGACCTGGTCTTCCAGCGTCAGCGTGCCCGAGGCGGCGGCCGCGGCGGCGGTGGCCACCGGCTGCATGCTGGCGGCCTTGTCGCCCAGGTAGACATGGTCGACTTCCTTGCCCGAGTAGATCGACTTGTCCTCCTCGCCGTCGACCTGGAGGATGCCGAGGGCGCCCTTGTTGAAGGCGCGGAAGATCGAGTGGTCGACCAGCACGTAGCTGCCCGGCACCTCGAGGTGGAAGTCGGCGATCATGGCGCCGCCGGCCGGGATCAGCGTGGTCTGCACGTTCTCCTGGTAGCGGGTGCCGCCTTCGTACCAGACCTTGTCGAAGATCTCGCCGATCACGTGGAAGCTCGACACCAGGTTCGGGCCGCCGTTGCCCACGTACAGGCGCACGTTCTCGCCGACGCTGGCCTTGAGCGCGCCGTCGCCGGTGAGCGCGGTCTCCGAGCCGTTGAACAGCACGTAGGTGGCGTTCTCGTCGATCGCCCGCTGCATGTCGAAGGGCGCATAGCCCTTCTCGCGGTACTTGGTGGTGGTGTAGAAGTCGCCCTGCATCACGTAGAACTCCTTGTCCACCGGCGGCATGCCCTCGGGCGGCTCGACCAGGATCAGGCCGTACATGCCGTTGGCCACGTGCATGCCCACCGGCGCGGTGGCGCAGTGGTAGACGTAGAGGCCGGCGTTGAGCGCCTTGAAGGTGAACTGCGAGCCGTGGCCCGGCGCCGTGAACGTCGAGCTGGCGCCGCCACCGGGGCCGGTGACGCCGTGCAGGTCGATGTTGTGCGGCATCTTCGAGTCGGGGTGGTTGTGCAGGTGGAACTCCACCGTGTCGCCCTGGCGCACGCGGATGAAGCTGCCGGGCACGGTGCCGCCGAAGGTCCAGAAGGTATAGGTGACGCCCTCGGCGATCTCCATGTCCACTTCGCGCACTTCCAGCGTGACCTTCACCTTGGCCGGGTAGTCGCGGTTGGTCGGCGGCGGCACGTGCGGCGGCGCGGTCAGCACGGCCTCGATCATCTCGCCCTGGGGCGGGCCGAAGTCGCCCTTGCGCGAGCCGCCGGTGTCGGCGGCGCCTGCGGCACGCTTGGCCGCCACCGCTTCGTGGGCGTCGAGGTTGGCATTGGGGTTGTCGCGGCAGCCGGCGAGGGCCAGGGCGGCGGCGATGGAAACGGCGAGCAACAACGGGCGCTTCATGATCAGGTCTCCGGGCTGGAAGTTGCGATGCAACCTTGGTGACAGCTTCATGCGACGGCGCGCATTCGTCCCTGATGCACGTCAAGCGGGGTCGTGCCCGTGTAGTCTGCCTCCCTCCCCGGGCAATGTGAAGCCCGCGAGAAATTCGCAGCCGCCTTGACGTGGCTCAGGGCGCCGTGCGCGGCCCCCGCGCAGGCTGCGCGCGACCCGATCCGGGCCTTGCTTGGAATCCCACCATGAAACCCAGGAACTGCCTTGCACTGGCACTGGCACTGGCCCTGGCGCTGCAGCCGGCCGTCGCGGCGGCCGAGGGCTGGAGCGCGAGCCTGCGCTACCGCCACGAAGCCGTTTCGGACGATGCCTTCACGCGCGACGCCTCCGCCGACACCCTTCGCCTGCGCCTGGGCTACGCCCACGATTTCGCGCACGGCTGGAGCGCCGGCGCCGAACTGGAGGCCGTGGCCGCAGCCGATTCACATTTCAACTCCACCGCCAACGGCCGCGTGGCTTTCCCGGTGGTCGCCGACCCCGGCTCGTTCGAGCTCAACCAGGCCTGGCTGCGCTGGCGCGGCGAGCACGGCGGGGCCACGTTCGGCCGCCAGCGGATCGTGCTCGACAACCAGCGCTTCGTCGGCAACGTCGGCTGGCGCCAGAACGAACAGACCTACGACGCGCTGTCGGCCGACGCCACCCTGCGCGACGGGCTCGTGCTGCGTTACGCCTGGCTCGACCGCGTGCACCGGGTGTTTTCCGACGAGGCAATCGACCCGCTGGCGCGCGAGCGCGACGTCAACGCCCATCTGGCCAACCTGGCCTGGACCGGCGCGGCCGGTTCCCTGGTCGGCTACGGCTATTGGCTCGACGACCAGGACCTCGCCACCGGCTCGACCCGCACCCTGGGCCTGCGCTACACGGGCCAGCGTGCGCTTGGTAAGGCCAGCGCGGGCTGGACGCTGGAATACGCCAAGCAGCGCGACTACGCCGGCAACCCACTGCGGGTGGACGCCGACTACGTGCTGTTCGAACCTTCGCTCACCGCCGGTGGGCTGACCTGGAAGCTGGGCTTCGAGCGCCTGGGCGGCGGCGGTAGCGCGGCCTTCCAGACGCCGCTGGCGACCCTGCATGCCTTCAACGGCTGGGCCGACAAGTTCCTGGTGACCCCGGCCAATGGCCTGGACGACCGCTACGCCTCGGCCGCGGGCAAGTTCGGCAGCGGCCGGCTCGACGGCAAGCTGGGGTGGACGCTGGCCTTCCACGACTACCAAGCCGACCTCGGCAGCGCCGACTACGGCCGGGAGTGGAACGCCTCGCTGTCCTTCCCGCTGCCAGCGGGCTTCTCGGGCCTGTTGAAACTGGCCGACTACCGCAGCGACGGATTCGCCCGCGACACCCGCAAGCTCTGGCTGCAGGTCGAGCGCAGCTGGCCCTGAGCTTGGGGGGTAATTATGTGGGAGGGCCTTCAGGCCCGATTTTCCGGTCGGGCCCGAAGGCCCTCCAACAAAAGGGCCCCGCGGATGCGGGGCCCTTTTCGTTGCGCCGGTCGCGGCCGTCAGTAGACGTCGTTGACCGTGTTGTTGATGTTGAACTTGCCGGTCGGCGTGATCAGGCGGGCATCGTCGAGCACCGCCTTGAGCTTGAGGGTCTTGTCGTCGACCACCACCAGGGCGGAGCGCTGGTCCTTGCCGTTCCAGACCGAGAACCAGACCTCGTCGCCGGCCGCGTTGTACTCGGGCTGCACCACGCGCTTCGGGCCTTCGCCCAGGTTCGCCCACTCGGCGATCGGCAGCACGGTGTAACCCGCGTCGAGGTCGTTGATGTTGAACACGGCCACCGACTGCGCCACCTTCTCGTCCGGGTTGAGCGGCGAGTCCACCCACAGGTTCGTGGACTTCGGGTGGGTCTTGATGAACAGCGAGCCGCCGCCCTGGCCCTGCAGGATCTCGACCACCTTCCAGGCGTGGTCCGGATGCTTCTCCGGGTCCGTGCCGATCAGGGTGATGTTGGCGTTGCCCAGGGCCGACGTGCCCCAGACCGGGCCGAACTTCGGGTGCACGAAGTTGGCGCCGCGACCCGGGTGCGGGATCTTCTCGACGTCGATCAGGCCCACCATGCGCTGTTCCTGGGAGTCGACCACCGCGATCTTGTCGCTCTGGTTGGCCGCGGTCAGGAAGTAGCGCTTGGACACGTCCCAGCCGCCGTCGTGCAGGAAGCGCGCGGCGTCGAGCGTGGTGACCTTGAGGTTGTCGATGTCGCTGTAGTCCACCAGCAGGATGCGGCCGGTTTCCTTCACGTTGACGATGAACTCAGGGTGCTTGTGGCTGCCGACGATGGCGGCCACGCGCGGCTCTGGGTGGTACTCCTGGGTGTCGACCGTCATGCCGCGGGTGGAGACGATCTTCAGCGGCTCCAGGCTCGGGCCGTCCATGATCACGTACTGCGGCGGCCAGTAGGCGCCGGCGATCGCCAGCTTGTCCTCGAAGCCCTTGTACTTGGAGGTCTCGACCGAGCGCGCCTCGAGGCCGATCTTGATCTCGGCGACGCGGTCGGGCTTGGCCATCCACATGTCGATCAGGTCGATCTTGCCGTCGCGGCCGATCGTGTAGACGTAGCGGCCCGAGTGCGAGACGCGGGAGATGTGCACGGCGTAGCCGGTCTTGATGATGTTGATGATCTTCTTGGTGTCGCCGTCGATCAGGGCGATCTCGCCCGAGTCGCGCAGCGTGACCGAGAAGACGTTGTCGAGGTTGTACTTGTTCATCTTCCGGGTCGGGCGCTGCTCGACCGGCACCAGCACCTTCCAGCTGTTGCGCATCTCGGCCATGCCCCATTCCGGCGGGCTGGGCGGGGTGTGCTGCAGGAAGCGGGCCATCAGGTCCACCTGGGCGGTGGTGAGCTCGCCGCCGGTGCCGAAGTTGGGCATGCCGCCCGGCGAGCCGAAGTTGATCAGCGCGCGCAGGTAGTCGGTGCCCTTGGCCTGGGTCAGGTCGGGCGTGAGCGGCTTGCCGGTGGCGCCCTTGCGCAGCACGCCGTGGCAGCCGGCGCAGCGCTGGAAGAAGATGTCGGTGGCCTCGGCGAACTCGGCCTCGGTCATGTCGGGCGCGCCCGGGGTGCGGACGGTCTTGACGTCGGCCGCGGCCAGCGTGGACGGCGCGCCCTTGTAGGCGGCGACGGCCTGCGAGGTGCCCGGGTGGGCCTCGCCCTGGGCCGGGTCGCTGGCGCCGGCGATGTCCTTGCGCGCGGCGGCCACCTGGGCGGCATTGAAGCGGGTGTCGCCGTTGTCGAACTCAGCCATCACGTGGTTGAGCAGGGCGGCGATGTCGGCGTCGGAGAGGTGGCTCATCGCCGGCATCACGGCGTTGTACTCGTTGCCGTTGACGGTGATCTTGCCGCTCAACCCGGCGAGCACGGCCTGCAGGGCGGCCTGCGGGTCCTTCTTGATCCAGTCCGAGTCCTTCAGCGGCGGGAAGGCGCCGGCCAGGCCGGAGCCGTCGGCCTGGTGGCAGGCGGCGCAATTGGCGAGATAGGCCGCTTCGCCCGCCTGGGCGTCTGTTTTCGGGACACGCTCGTTCACCACGTCGCCGTCGGCCGCATGGGCCGCGACGGCGCCGGCGCCAAGCGCGAAGGCGAGGGCGGTGCTGACAAGTGTTCTTTTCATGGTGTTTCCCCGTGGGTGGTTTTACGCGTCATCGGCGGTGGCCCGCCGTCGGGTGAAGCTTGTTCCCGGCCCCGAGGGGCGCCCCTGACCTGCATCAAGCGAAGCGAGGATTGCGTGCATCCGCGGCGCTGCGATTGACCAGCGTCAAATCGCCCGCGCCACGGGCTCAAGTACGGTGCGCGCATCAATCCAGGAACCGGACATGACACTCATTCCCATTTACCTCGCGCTCGCCGCCGTGGGGGCTTCGGCCGGAACCGAAGGCGACACGCTGCGAACGCTCGATGCCGTGGTGGTCGTCGGCAGCCGCAGCGCGGAACCGCTCAGGCAGGTGGTCGGCGCGGTGAGTCGCGTCGACCGCGAAGCCATGGACCGGCGCGGCGTGCAGGGCATCGAAGACCTGGCGCGCCTGCTGCCGGGCGTGGACGTGGGCACCGACGCCAATCGCTTCGGCGCGCAGGGCTTCAACCTGCGCGGCCTGGATGGCAACCGCGTGGGCATCAAGCTCGACGGCGTGCCCCTGCCCGATGGCTTCGGCGTGGGCCAGTTCGCGCTGGCCGGGCGCGACCTGGTCGAACTGGGCATCGTCGATCGCGTCGAAGTGCTGCGCGGCCCGGCCTCGACGCTGCACGGCAGCAAGGCCCTGGCCGGCGTGGTGGCCTACTGGACGCCGGACCCGGCCGAGGCCGACTGGCAGGGCGACGAACGCCTGCAGGGCCAGGCCCGCGCCGGCCTGGGCAGCCGCGACGACGCGCGCTGGCTGTCGGGGCGCCTGCTGGCGCGCGGCGGCGACGGCCGCCTGTCGGGGCTGGTGTCGTTGGGCCGCCGCGAAGGCAATGAAATGAAGAATGGCGCGCAGGACCCCGCCCACTTCGCCAACCCGGCCGATTACCGCAACGACAGCGCCCTGCTGCGCCTGTCGCTCGACGCCGGCAGTGCCGGCCAGTGGAGCGCCATCGTCGAGCGGGGCGAAGGCCGTCGCGAGACCGACGTGCAGTCGCAGTTGTTCGGCCCGGGCCGCTTCGCCACCACCTATGCGCTGTTCGGCGACGATCGCTACGAGCGCACCCGCGCCAGCCTCGGCGCCGAGTGGGCCAGCGTGGGCGCACTGGGCCCGGTGCGGCTGCTGGCCTGGCGCCAGGAAAGCGCCACCGACCAGTACAGCGAGCAGTTCCGCCTGCCCGACCGCGCCACGCCCTTCCAGTCGCTGCGCACGCGTCGCTTCCTGTTCGAGCAGGACAGCACGGGCCTGGAGCTCAATGGCCAGTGGCGCGGCGAATTCCTGGGCGCCGGGCACTGGCAGGTGTTCGGCGTGGACTTCGCCAGGCACGAGTACCGCGGCTTCCGCGACGGCCTGGAGACCAACCTCGCCACCGGCGCCACCAGCAACGTGATCCTGGGCGAGGTGCTGCCGCTGCGCGACTTCCCCAACACCCGCGCCGACGAGCTGGGTCTGTTCTGGCAGGACGAAATCCGCTTCGGCGGGTCCTGGGCGCTGGTGCCCGGCCTGCGCTGGGAGAGCTACCGCCTGCGGGCGCGACCCGATGCGCTGTGGACCGCCGACAACCCCGGCGTGGCGCCGGTGTCGCTCGACAGCGAGCAGTTCACGCCCAAGCTGGGCCTGCGCTGGACCAGCGGCCGGCTGGGCCTGTACGCGCAGTACGCGCGCGGCTTCCGGGCGCCGCCCTTCGGCGACGTCAACATCGGCCTGAACCTGCCCACGTTCAACTACGTCGCGCTGCCCAACCCGGACCTCAAGCCCGAGCGCAGCGCCGGCCTGGAGCTGGGCATGCGCTGGAACGGCGAGCACGTCAAGGGCACGCTGGCGGTGTACGACAACCGCTACCGCGACCTGATCGAGTCGCGCGCCAACCGCGGGCTCAATTCGAGCGGCCAGCTGGTGTTCCAGTCCATCAACCGGGATCGTGCGCGCATCCGCGGCGTCGAGCTCGAGGGGCGCTGGTGGCTGGCTTCGCTGTCGGAGCGGGCCGAGGGCTGGTACCTCGACGGCGTGGCCTCCTGGGCGCGCGGCGAGGACACCTCGCGCGACCTGCCGCTGAACTCGGTGCCGCCGGCGCGCGCCAGCCTGGCGGCGGGCTTCGAGTCGGCCGACGGGCGCTGGGGCAGCGAGCTGCGCCTGACCGGCGTGCGCGCCGTCACCCGCGCCGACCAGTCGGCGGGCGCGCTGTTCCTGCCGCCGGGCTATTCGCAGTGGGACCTGCACGCCTGGGCCAGCCTGCGCGAGAACCTGCGCCTGAACCTCTCGGTGTTCAACCTCGGCGACCGCACCGCCTGGGACTGGTCGGCGCTGCGCGGCGTGCCTGCCAACGCCAGCAATATCGCCTTCTATTCGCGCCCGGCGCGCGGCGCGAGCCTGGGCGTCACGCTGGATTTCTGAGCCGCGCCGCGCCCGGTTGACTCAGGTCAGTGCGACCGGGGTCCCGCGCGGCTCCAATGGCCCCGGCGCCGATCCTGGCGCCGGGAGGAGGCACGATGACCCAGCTTCCGCGGGCCGTGGCGCTGCTGCGCAAAGGCATTGATGGCCTGGATGACGCGATGCTCCTGCTGCTGGCCGGCCGGCGCCGGTTGGTGGGCGGGCTGTCGGCGGTCAAGCGCCGCCATGGCTTGCCGGCGGGCGATGCGGCCCGCGAGCAGGCGGTCCTCGCCCGCGGTGACCGGCTCGCCAGGCACCTGGGCCTGCCCCCGGCGCTGGTGCGCGGGCAGCTGGCGCTCCTTATCGAGGACGGCCGGCGCGTACAGGGGCTTGCCGCCACCGCAGCGGCGGGCGGCGATGGCACTGCTTCCGCCAACACACATCCGGGAGTGACGATGGGCCATTCGAACGCGGGCCGCTTGCTGCGCTGGTTCCCGCCGCCGCATCGCTGGGCGCCGCTGGTCGCGCGCGTGCCCGCCGCATGGCAGCGCGCCCTGCTCGAGCGCGTGGTCGCGCAACTGCTCTCAGGGCCGCTGCAGGACGGCGAGCTCGGATTCCTGTGCGGCCGTCGCATCGGCATCGAGGTTCGCGACCTCGGCTTGCGCTGGGTGCTTGGCGTCGAGGAGGGACGACTGCGCGCGCTCGACGGCGAAGCCGAAGCGAGCGTCCGCGGCACGGCAACGGACCTGCTGCTGCTTGCGAGCCGGCTCGAGGACGCGGACACGCTGTTCTTCCAGCGCCGGCTCGAGCTCACGGGCGACACGGAGCTCGGGCTGACCGCGCGCAACCTGCTCGACCGGCTGCCCTGGGAGTCGATTCCGCTGGCCGCGCGCATCGCGCTCAATCGCGCCTCCCGCGCCGCGCGAGCCGCGCGGGAAGCGCATTGCACGGGCTGAAGATGCAACATACGCCGGGGAATCGACACGCCAGCGTACGGCGAAATCGCTTGATGCGCGTCACTCCATGACGCACATTGCGCGGCGAGACTTCGCTTTTCCCAAGAGTTCCGCATCAATGAACATCTCCCAGTCCTTCGACCGCGCGCAGCTGCTCGAGTGCGCCAGCGGCGCCATGTTCGGCCCCGGCGGCGCGCGCCTGCCCTCCGACCCGATGCTGATGTTCGACCGCATCACGCAGATCAGCGAGAACGGCGGCAAGCACGGCAAGGGTTTCATCCGCGCCGAGCTCGACATCCGTCCGGACCTCTGGTTCTTCGGCTGCCATTTCACCGACGATCCGGTCATGCCGGGTTGCCTCGGGCTGGATGCGATGTGGCAGCTGGCCGGCTTCTTCCTGCCGTGGCTGGGCGAGCCGGGCCGCGGCCGCGCGCTCGGCGTGGGCCAGGTGAAGTTCACCGGCCAGGTGCTGCCCAGCGCCACCCTGGTCACCTATGAAATCGACATCCGCCGCGTGGTGCGCGGTCGGCTGAAGATGGTGATCGCCGACGGTCGCACGCTCGTGGACGGCCGCGAGATCTACACCGCCGAAGAGCTGCGCGTCGGCCTGTTCTCCTCCACCGAAGGCATGTAAGCATGCGGCGCGTCGTCATCACGGGCATGGGCATCGTCTCGTGCCTGGGCAACCAGCTGGACACCGTTTCCACCGCGCTGCGCGAAGGCCGCAGCGGCATCCGCTTCGACGCCGCGGCGGCCGAAGCCGGCCTGCGCAGCCAGGTCTCCGGCGCGCCGGAGATCGACCTGGCTGCACGCATCGACCGCAAGGCCCTGCGTTTCATGGGCGACGGCGCGGCCTTCGCGCACGTGGCCATGCAGGACGCCATCGTCGACGCGGGGCTCGGTGACGCGCAGATGCGCTCCGAGCGCACCGGCCTGTTCGCCGGCTCCGGCGGCGGCTCGACCCAGTGGCAGGTGGAAGCCGCCGACCTGCTGCGCCAGCGCGGCGTGCGCAAGGTGGGGCCGTACATGGTGCCGCGCACCATGGGTTCGACGGTCTCGGCCAACCTCGCCACGGCCTTCGGCATCCGCGGCGCCAGCTATTCCATCGCCGCCGCCTGCGCCACCTCGGCGCACTGCATCGGCGCGGCCGCCGACCTGATCCGGGCCGGCCGCCAGGACGTGATGTTCGCCGGCGGCGGCGAGGAGCTGCACTGGTCGCTGAGCCTGCAGTTCGACGCGATGGGCGCACTGTCCACCAAACACAACGAGACGCCTGCCACTGCGTCGCGGCCCTACGACGCCGACCGCGACGGCTTCGTCATCGCCGGCGGCGGCGGCATGCTGGTGCTCGAGGACTACGAGCACGCCAGGGCGCGCGGCGCCCGCATCCACGCCGAGCTGCTGGGCTACGGCATCAGTTCCGATGGCGCCGACATGGTCGCGCCCTCGGGCGAGGGCGCGGTGCGCTGCATGAAGATGGCGATGGCCGGCCTCGACCGTCCCATCGACTACCTCAACACCCACGGCACCTCGACGCCGCTGGGCGATATCGTCGAGCTGCGGGCGGTACGCGAGGCCTTCGGCGACACGATGCCGCCGATTTCCTCGACCAAGGCGCTCTCGGGCCACTCGCTCGGCGCCGCCAGCGTGCACGAGGCGATCTACTGCCTGCTGATGATGCGCGATCGCTTCATGGCCGGCTCGGCCCACGTCGCCAGCCTCGATCCGCAGGCCGAGGGCTTCCCGATCCTCCGCGAAAGCCGCGACGCCACGCTGCGCACGGTGATGTCCAACAGCTTCGGCTTCGGCGGCACCAACGCCTGCCTCGTCTTTGGCGCGGCGTGAGGAAAGGCGGGGGTCGGAGGTAATTTCCTGAAGGAAATTACCTCCGACCCCATTCATCCTACAGGGGGGATTCGGGCAGCCCGGGCTTGCCGGGCAGTTCGTGCCAGTAGCCGTTGACCGCGCCGAGGCGGGGCGGCGGGAGTGCGGAGCGGCGGGCGAGGTCGAAATGTTCGACGACCTCCCGCATGCCTTCGTGCTGCGGGTAGAGGCGCAGCAGGCCCACGCCGAGCTGGCGCAGGCTCGTGATCTCGGGGCCGAGGTCGGTGATTTCCTCGCCCTGTACCTGGATTCCGTTGATGCGCAGGAAGGGCGTGCCCTCGCGGGTGGCCAGCGGCAGGCCGTCCGGGTGCTCGATGCAGCGGAAGCCGCAGGCGTCCTTGGGCACGTCGAAGGCGCGGGCGGTGAAACAGCGCGCCGAGTACGACAGCGGCAGCCGGCCCCAGGCGATCACCTCGACCTCGGGTGGCGACAGACCCTGCGCGACGTGCGCCGCCAGCAGTTCCCCGATTTGCCGCAGTCCCTGCTCGACGCCCGGAACCCAGCGCCGAAGGCCGTCTTCCATCAGCATCGCCAGCGCACGGTGGTTGTACAGGTTCAGGCTGGGCCCGGCCACGAAGGCGGCGCCGGCCTCGCGGCACAGCTGCACCGCGGTGAGGTCGTTGGCCTCGATCCGGAAACCGCCGTGCGCGAGCGTGCGCTGCACCGCGTTGAGCTCGGACTCCGCTTCCACCAGCGCCAGGCTCGACAGCACCACCTCCTTGCCGGCCGCGGCCAGTTCCTCGGCCAGCGCGATCCAGTCGCGGGTGCCGAGTTCGCGGCGCTTGCTGCACACCGTTTCGCCCAGGTAGACCACGTCCACCGGCCAGCCGGCGGCCTCGCGGTAGAAGGCGAGCGTGCGCTCGCGCGGCCAGAAATACTGCAGGGGTCCGAGGCTGAGTTTCATGCGGTCAGTGCCAGGCGCGGTGGTAGGGGCCGAGCGTGGTCTGGTGGCCCTCGGCGTGGGCCGACAGCGCCTGCTGCCATTCGGCGCGGGCCTGCCAGGTGGCCGGGTCGGCATGGTGGCGGTCGATGGCCTCGCGCCAGGTGCGGGTGACCGCCGTGACGTAGGCGACGCCGCGCTGGCGGCCCTCGATCTTCAGCGCCGCCACCCCGGCCTTCGCCAGCTGCGGCAGCAGTTCGAGTGTGTTGAGGCTGGTGGGTTCCTCGAGGGCGTGGAAGGTTTCGCCACCGACGGCGAAGCGGCCCTTGCACACGGTCGGGTAGGCGGCCGGCTCGCCCGGCGCGTAACGGTCCATCAGCAGGCCGTTCAGGCGCACGCCGCGCTGGCCATCGGCGTGTTCCTCCCAGCGCACGAAACGCGCCGGCGAACACACGCCGTGGCGGTTGGGCGAGGCGCCGGTGACATAGCTCGACAGCTGGCAGCGGCCTTCGACCATGATGCAAAGGCTGCCGAAGGCGAAGACCTCCAGCGGCACCGGCGAGCGCTCGCACAGCCGTTCGACCTGCTGCAGCGACAGCACCCGCGGCAGCACCGCGCGGCTGATGCCGAAACGTTCGTGCATGTAGCGCAGCGCCGGCGCGCTGGTGGCCGAGCCCTGCACCGAAAGGTGGCGGGCCAGGTTCGGGTGCTCGCGCAGGGCGTGCTCGAGCACCGACATCTCGGCGGCGATGATGGCGTCGCAGCCCAGTTCGGCGGCGTGGTCCACCGCGGCCTGCCAGGCGCGCAGGCGCGAGGTTTCCGGGTAGGTGTTGAGCGCCAGGTAGACCTTGCGGCCGCGCTTGTGGGCGTAGGCGATGCCGGCGCGCAGCTCGGCCTCGTCGAAATTCAGGCCGGGGAAGGCGCGGGCATTGGTCTGGTCGCGGAATCCGGCGTAGACGGCGTCGGCGCCGGCGTCGATCGCCGCGCGCAGGGCCGGCAGGTTGCCGGCGGGGCAGACCAGTTGCATCACGCTCTCCTTGCGGGAAGTGCGTCACATGCTCGGCGCAAGGCCGTGGTCCGTCATTGACCTGGGTCAGTTCGCCGGCCGGTCGGGGCGGCGAGGATGGGGCATCGGCCGCTGGCCGCCCTCCCCGGAACCGCCATGAAGCACACCGACATCGCCATCCTCGCCTTCGCCCTGGCCCTCGTACCCAGCGTTCTGGCCCTGGCCGGCGACCACGGCCACGCCAATGGCCAGGACTCCGCCGCGCAGGACCACGGCGTGGCCCACGATGCGCACGCCAGCGGCGATTCGCATGGCGCCCACGCTGACGCCGCCGGATTCCCGGCCCGGCGCTGGGCGCCCGACGCGCCGCTGAGCCAGGGCATGCAACGCGTGCGCGCGGCGACCACGGCGCTGGCGCATGGCGGCCACGGCCACCTCGACGAGGCGCAGGTGCGCAACATCGCCGACGAACTGCAGTCGGCGGTGGAAGCGATGTTCGCCCAGTGCAGGCTCGAGCCCGAACCCGACGCGGCCCTGCATCCGCTGCTGGCGCGCGTGCTGGGCGCGGCCACCACCCTGCGCGAGCACGGCTTCGATGCCGGTGCCCTGGCGACGCTCGAGCAGGTCCTGGCCGACTATCCGCGGCTGTTCGACGACCCGGCCTGGAGCGACTCCCACAGCGACTGAACCCGGCGTTCGACCGTCGGGTCGGGCACGATCGGCTCGCTCCACGGCCGGCTGGTTTCCGCCGGCCACTTCCGGGTCGCGTCCAGGCCCAGCTTCGAGCCCAGGTTCGGCACCGGGCTGGAGAAATCGAGGTAATCGATCGGCGTGTTTTCCACCAGCAGGCTGTCGCGCGCCGGGTCCACGCGGGTCGACAGCGCCCACAGCACCTGCGACCAGTCGCGCACGTCGATGTCATCGTCGGTGACGATGACGAACTTCGTGTAGGTGAACTGGCGAAGGTAGGACCACACGCCCATCATCATGCGCCGGGCGTGGCCGGGGTACTGCTTGCGGATCGAGACCACGGCGATGCGGTAGGAGCAGGCCTCGGGCGGCAGGAAGAAGTCCACCACCTCGGGGAAGACCTTGCGCAGGATCGGCACGAATACCTCGTTGAGCGCCGAGCTCAGCACCGAGGGTTCGTCGCCGGGCGCACGGCCCATGTAGCTGCCGTGGTAGATCGCGTCGCGGCGCAGGCGCAGGCGCTCGACCGTTAACACCGGGAACTCGCCCTGGGCGTTGTAGTACCCGGTGTGGTCGCCGAACGGGCCCTCGAGCGCGGTGTCGCCGGGGTGGATGAAGCCTTCGAGCAGTATCTCTGCGCCGGCGGGCGCGTCGAGGCCGGTCAGTTCGCTGCGCCACACCCGCGTGCGCGAACCGCGCAGCAGGCCCGCGAACTCGTATTCCGACAGGGTGTCGGGCACCGGCGCCACCGCGGCCAGCATCGTCGCAGGGTCGGCGCCGATCGCCACCAGCACCGGGAAGGGTTTGCCCGGAAACGCGGCGCGGAAGTCGGCGAAATCCAGGGCGCCGCCGCGGTGCGGCAGCCAGCGCATGATCACGCGGTTCGGACCGATCAGCTGCTGGCGGTAGATCGCCACGTTCTGGCGCGGCTGGCGGATGCCGCGGGTGACCACCAGGCCGAAGGTGATGAGCCGGCCGGCGTCGCCGGGCCAGCAGCGCTGGATCGGCAGCGCGCCCAGGTCGATCTCGTCCCCCTCGAGCACGATGTCGTTGAAGCCGGCGTCGCGGGTGGCTTTCGGCGCCACGTGCGCCAGCTGCGCCAGCTCGGGCCAGGTGGAAAGCGCCTGGCGCAAATTCGACGGCCAGCGTGGCTCCTTGATCGCCGCCAGCAGTTCGCCCAGTTCGCGCAGCGAGGCCAGAGGCCGGCCGCCGATGGCGCGCTCGATGCGCTCGCGGTGGCCGAACAGGTTGCCCAGCAGGGCGTGCTTGGAGCCGACCGGGTTGCGCATCAGCAGCGCCGGGCCGCCGCGCTCGAGGGCCAGCCGGCACAGGGCCGTGCTCTCGAGCTCGGGGTCCACCGGCGCGTCCACCGTGCGCAGCTGGCCGCGCGCGGCCAGGGCGTCGAGGAAGCCGCGCAGGTCGTGGTGGCTCATGCGGCGGCCAGCGCCTGCCCAAGCCGCCGCTGGGCGCCGTCGAGGTCGATTTCGCGCTGCGCCAGCCAGTCGCGGTCGAACAGGCTGTCGGCATAACGTTCGCCGCGGTCGCACAGCAGGCTGACGATGGCGCCGGATTCGCCGCGTTCGCGCATGGCCGCGGCCAGGCGCAGGCAGGCGATGAAGTTGGTGCCCGAGCTGCCGCCGTAGCGACGGCCCAGCGCCTGCTCGAGCCACCAGCAGGCGGCGACGGAGTCTGCATCGTCCACTTCCTCCACCGTTTCCACGACGTCGTAGAGGAAGCCGGGCTCCACGCGGGGCCTGCCGATGCCTTCGATGAGCGTCTTTTGCGTGGCGCGGGCCGCTGGATCACGCGTGCGCCAGCCGACGGCGAAGGCGCCGCCGGTCGGTTCGGCCACGCACACCCGGGTGTCGAGCCGGCGATAGCGAAGGTAGCGGCCCAGCGTGGCCGAGGTTCCGCCGGTGCCGGCGCCGCAGACCACCCAGGCCGGCTCGGGATGGTCCTCGCGCGCCATCTGCTCGAGGATGGACTCGGCGATGTTGTTGTTGCCGCGCCAGTCGGTGGCGCGTTCGGCCAGGCCGAACTGGTCGAGGTAGCACAGGTCGTTGGCGGCGGCGTGTTCGCGCGCCACCTGGCTCGCGTCGACGCCTGCCGGCACCAGCACGCTCTCGGCGCCGAGCGAGCGGATCAGGCGCACCTTGGCCGGCGCGGTGCAGTCCGGCATCACCGCCACGAAGCGGATATCGAGCAGGCGCGCGAACCAGGCCTCGGAGATGGCGGTGCTGCCCGACGAGGCGTCGATCGCGCCCTGGCCTTCGCGCAGCCGGCCATTGCACAGCGCGTAGAGGTAGAGCGAACGCGCGAGACGGTGCTTGAGGCTGCCGGTGGGGTGGGCGGCCTCGTCCTTGAGGTAGAAGCGGATGCCGGGGAAGGCCGGAAGGTCGAGCCGCAGCAGGTGGGTGTCGGCCGAACGCGCGGCTTCCTGGGCCACGCTGGCCAGGGCCTGCTTGAGCCAGGCGCGGCCGGCGCTCACGCGGCCGCCTTGCCGACCAGCTGCATGGCCTGGCGCTCGAGGTAGTCGAAGTACAGCTCGAGGTAGCTGATGCCGTTGCCGGTGTCGAGCAGGAAGGGGTTCATCAGCGTGTGGCGCAGGATCACCAGGCGGTCGTCGTCGACGCCGCCGGCGTCGAGGGTGGCCGGGTCCAGGCCCAGCGAGTCGAGCACGCGCGTGGTTTCCTCCGGTCCCAACACCTCCGGCCGCAGCGTGGTCATGGAGCCGAAGAACTCGCGCGACTGCAGCGGCAGGCGCGGGTCGAAGCTCAGGCCGCGGTGCAGTTCGCGCACGAAGCGGTTCATGGCGGCCACGTCGCGGTTGCCGGCCGGGTTGAGCGCCAGGCAGATCAGGTTCGAGTCGGGCTCGAAGGGCACCGTGCACACCAGCCGGCCCTCGAGCCGCGCGGCGAAACGCGTGGCGGCGGTGCGGAAGGCTTCCGTCGCCAGGATCGACTCGCGCGGCAGGGCGCCGAAGTGTTCGTGGTCGAGGGGCAGCACCTGGTGGGTCACGTACACCGCCGCGGCGGCCGCGCCGGGCTTGGAGCCTTCGGGGATGAAGCGGCCGAGCTGGCGGAAGCGCTGGAAATAGTCGCCTTCGTCGCCGGGGCTGAAGACATAGTCGGCGTCCTCGGCCAGCAGCTGCATGGCGCGCTGGTCGCGGCACAGGAAGGCGCCGGCGCCGTAGGGGATGTAGCCGAGCTTGTGCGGGTCGACCGTGATCGAGTCCGCCCGGCCCAGCGCCGCGACCGCGGCATGCACTTCCGGCGCCGGGAAGTCGCGGAACTCCTCGCGCAGGGCGGCCAGCGGCCGCAGACGGCCGTCGGGCTCGCGGAACAGGGTGGTGAGGTAGCCGCCCCAGGCGGCGTCCACGTGCACGCAGAAGCCAAGGCCACGGGCCGCCCAGCGCTCGCGCGCGTCGACCAGCGAATCGAGCGGGTCGATGGTGCCGAATTCGGTGCTGCCCATCACGCCCACCACCATCAGCACCGGCTGGCGTTCACGCTGGCAGCGCGCGAGCAGGTCTTCGAGCGCGTCGGGGTTGGTGCGCATGCCGCGTTCGGGCACCAGCTCGAGCTGGGCGCGGCCCAGCCCGGTCAGCTTCATGCCCTTCGACCACGAGTAGTGCGCGGTGACCGGTGCCAGCACGCGCGGGGTCGAGAGCTCCGGGTGCCGGGCCAGGAAACCGGCCAGGCCCAGGGTTTCGAGCCGCTCGGCGCCCAGCCGCTGGCGCCACAGGCGCCGTTCCTTCGGCGCGCAGGCGGCGAGGAAACCGTTCCAGGCCGCCAGCAGGTCCACCGCCGCCGACGGCGCCAGGTTGAAGGCCGTCCAGTCGCTTTCCGGCAGCGCCACCAGCGGCGGCGCGATCGCCCGCAGCGCCACCGGGAAAGCCTTGGTGGCCAGGGCCAGGCGCAGGGCCTGGAAGTTGGCCAGGGTGCCGCCGGAGGTGAGGTGGCCGAAGGCGCAGTCTTCGCGCGCCGGGTCGTCGACGTAGCCGAACAGGCGCGCCAGCTGCAGGCCGACCTTGAGCTCCAGGTCGATCGTCACCGGAGCGGCGTCGATGCTGACGTTGTTGGGGTTGTAGGGCAGGGTGAGGAACTGCGCGGCCAGGCCCGGCAGCAGCAGGTCGGAGACCATGTGGCCGATGTAGCGCGGGCTGTGGAAGGGCACCGAACGCTTGAGCGCGGCCGAGAGCGCGTGCAGCTCGCGACGCATCCGCGCCTCGAACTCGCGGAAGGCCGGTTCGCCGGCGGCGCCGGTGGGAATGGCCGGCGGGTCCTCGGGATGGAAGTTGCGGCGCCAGTAGACGTGGTCGCGCAGGAACTCGACCACCAGCTTCTCGAGCAGGGCGTCGTTCTCGCCGTAGGGGCCGAGGAAGCAGGGCTGGATCGCCGGGGAAGTCACGCGGCCAGCCCCTGCAGGATGCCCAGCGGGTGGTGCGTGCGGGCCACGAAGTACATGAAGCCGAAGGTGCCCAGCGCCGCCGCGTAGAACAGGGCGCGCGCCCTGCGGGTGCGGGCGCGCTTGAGCGCCAGGCTGCCCAACACCACGTAGACCACCAGCAGCGCGAGCTTGACGCTGAGCCAGGGCACCACGAAGGGGTTGAGCTTGAGCGCGGTGAGCAGCATCAGCGCCGCGGTCAGCAGCACGGTGTCGATGGTGTAGCTGGTGTAGCGCAGCAGGGCGTGGTTGGCCCACTTCACGCCGGCAAGCACCAGGGCGCCGCGCACGGCGAACAGGCCGCCGCTGGCCAGCACCGAGGCAATGTGCACGAGCTTGATCTGGAAGTAGAACTCGATCATCGAGGGGTCCTCAGCCGGGGCGCCCGTCGGCGCGCGGCGTGGCGTAGATCCAGAGCGAACGAATCACCCAGGGCAGGAATACGAGCACCCAGCCGAGGGCGCCGGCCAGGAACCAGGGCGCCGGGTTGGCCGTGAACTCCGAGGCCAAGCGCAGCACCGCCACGGCCTGCATGCCGATGAAGGCGATGGCCGGGATGCGGCCGAGCAGCAGCGGGCGGCCGGAGTGGCCCTGGGTGACGCGGGTGACCATGGCCACCAGCAGGCTGCCGAAAAAGCCCACCGAGACCGCGTGCACCGGCCCGCGGCCGAGCGTGAATTCGCCGGTGCCCAGGAACCACAGGCTCTGGGCGGCGTAGAGGGCCAGCGCGATCGGCAGCCAGGCGTAACCGACGAACAGAACCCGCAGCAGCGCCGGCGCCTTGCCGCGCGGCCACCAGCGCCAGGCCATCAGGCCGTGCAGGGCCAGCAGCGGCAGGTCCACCAGCCACAGCCACTGGTAAAGATGCGCCAGCTCGAGCGCGAGGTGGCCGAGCCACAGCGGCCAGCAGGCGGCCAGCAGCCACATCGGTCGCCAGGGCTTGTAGCCCGGCACGACGTTGCCGGCGAAGAAGGGGAACATGCGGTGCGCCACCGTCGCGTAGATGGGCACCAGCAGGCCGAAGGTGCCGATCTTGAGCATGGCGAAGGCCAGCCGCGGCTCGCCCGGAACGTGCAGGTAGACCGCGAAGGCGAGCAGTCCGGCCAGGCCCATCAGCAGGCCGGCGAAGCAGGACAGGGCGTGCCAGTTGCCGCTGCGGTCGCGCGCCAGCCAGCCGGCCAGCACGGCCATGGCGGCGATCCAGCCGGCGAGCGTGTTCACCACGCCGACGTGCAGCAGCAGGGCCGAGCCGGTGGTGAGGGAGAAGAGCGTGAGCAGCTGTCCGGCCACCAGGCCCAGGCCCACCGGCAGGTAATGCCAGCGGCTCGCTTCCACCTGGCCCATCCAGCGCGGGAAGACGGTGAGCAGGAAGCCGAAGATGAAGGTCGGCAGCACCTGGTACTGCATCACGAAGGCGTGCATCCAGCCGGCGGGCACGGGCGTGGCGGGCGCCCAGCCGGCCAGCCAGCCGCTCCACCAGGCCATGGCGGCGAGCACGTTGGCGGCGCCGATGAAGAACAGCAGCCGGTGCGGCGCGGCGGCGAGCGGCAGGCTGGCGGGGAGGGTGGCGACGGCCATGTCGGTGGCTCCGGATTTCGTGCCACCACTTTCGCGCCCGGCCGCCCGCGGCGCCTTGACGCAAGTCATTCGCAACGCCGTCAGCCCCTCAAAAATGGTTCTTCACCCAAGTCCGGGGAAGGCCGCCCGGATCTTCAGGAAGAAGTAGGCGTCATCGCGGTAGCCGTAGGCCACCCGCTTTATGACCTTGAT
>NZ_MEDO01000023.1 GCF_001724815.1 Arenimonas sp. SCN 70-307
CTTGCCGAGCTTGATATAGAGCCGAACGGCACGTAGCCGATCCTCGTATGAATACATGAACTACTCCTTCAAGTAGTCCAAGAAATCGTCCGCACCCCCGGGTGGTCAATTTTGGGCGCGCATCAACAGCCCTGTAGGTCGCGTGGAGATCCTCTTTAGATACTTCGAGGTCCGCCAAACTTCTCGCTCTCTCCTTCATCTCGAGGAGATTTCTTCCAGCAGCCGCCATTCGGTCGGCAGTGGTCCAACGAGCCAAGATTCCTTGAGCTTTTCGCTTCAGAAGTGTCAGCGCTTCTCTTGCCTGAGCATCGTTTGCGTAGTCCTTGTCGGACGACTTTTCAAATGTAATGACGGGCCAGCGGAACTTATCTCTCGTTCCGGCGATCCGATGCGCCCTTGCCAAGATGCGCCCGGTTTGTTTGAGATTGGTATAGGTGGGCCGCTCCCATGTGAGCCCTTCACGCGGGGGCGTTAGCCAGAAGATGGCCGTTAGCTCTCCACAGTCTTGCAGGCCCGCGACTGGCTGAAGCAGCTCCTCGAATGAATCCAGGAACCGGAAGAACTCCTGCAGTGAGTACTTATGTGAACGCAACGTCAGGCCAGCCCAGTCGCGGGATAGTTGCTTAAGCGCAGGCCAAAGTGCATCGGCGAGTGCGGGTCGCCCCGAAAACTCGCCCTTCGCTGATTTTCGGTTTGACTCGCTGGCGCCGCTTCCCTTCCACAGCTCAATGAAGTCCACGGACATTCCGTCCTTTGCAACCAGCTTCCTGGAGCCAAGATCCTTTCCCCCAGCCATTGCTACGCTTCATCCCCATCAAGATGAAGCTGCCAGCGCAACGAGGGCGAGTTACATCTCTCCTCCATTTTTGCCTGGGCCGCACGGAGATATAGGCGGGTTGTTTCGTCGGACAGGTGCCCCATCTGTGGCCTCAGCATCAGGTCGATCTGGTTTCTCATCACGCCCTCCAACCAAGTCAAGTTGGGGAATCCCTGTCGAGTGGCTTCGTGCTGCGCAGCTGCCGCACTAATGAGCGTCTCAACTGCGAACCAATGGCGGCCACCATGCGGCGTCCAACTGCGCGGCTCTCCTGGCATCTGGTCGCGTACCGCTTTCCACTCTTCCGTCCAGATATCGCGGAACGTGACGTTCGAGAAAGGCTCGTTGGTGAATTCGCTAAGCCAAAGACGCTGCGGCTTTTTTGCCGCCCGACTTGCTTGGATGCTCTTCGTTTCCCCGGAGCGGATCCATCTACGGATCTGAAGTTCGCGAGGCCCCCGCCTATAAGCGTCGATCTTCTTGGCCAGCTCGAGCGAAAGGGAAATCTCCCGACCTCGAATCGCCACGTTCGATGAGGGGGTCAGCTTTGCGCCTTTTACGCCCCGGTTGATTCTGAAATGGACCCTCCCTCCAACCGGCCTCCATTGCGATCTTTCGGGTAGGTCGTCCCAAAGCAGTTGATTTGCCTCGCTGATGCGCATCCCGCTGTCCATGATCGTCTGAGCCATCATCGCCTTGACCTCAGACCGCACCAACATGCGCTTCAGCCAGAGGGCAATGGCCGCATCCGAGGGCAGTACGACAGGGCGCCGATAGGGTTGCTTGACCCCAGCGAGCGCGGATCTCAGGTTGTGGCCCCGTCCTGATCTCGAGTCAGGCTTACGATCGGCATCGAACTCCCGATAGATGGGATCAAAAGGCGGGCGGATTGGGCGGCCGTCAGGTGTTTTAGGAATCTGCCCCAACCACGTGAGGTGCAGACATGCCTCCGAGATGTACGCGTGGATCGTGCTCTCTGACTTCTTCTCTGCGACCATCGCTCCCTGCCATTCAAGGAGGTCCTCGTAGGCGACGGTCACGAGGTCAATCTTTCCTTGCTTGCCGTCCAACCACGCATAGAAGCGCGTCAGCCTGTAGACGACCGCGTCGAGACTGGCCTTTGTGAGTGCGACGTAGTTACGCGTCCGGGCTCGGGCTTGACCATCAGGGCCCAGGGGCCACTCACCAAGCGCCCTATTCCTGATGTATCGGTTGACGACTTCTGGATAGCTTCCATCTTCGGCAAGGAAGAACGGAACGTGAGCAACCGAGGGGAATCCTCTCGCTCTCAGCTCCTGCGCTGACTCACTGGTTGGCCTGACAACCCTCAACTTCACCGGGGCCACCTCGTTCCTGGGTAGCCATAGGTTACTAGACCCTACCTCCTACGCAAGGCTCATGGAGATACGTTTACAGGCCCCTTCCTTAAGACGAAGTACTGCACCAGGTAGAACAGGAAGCCCAGCGCCATGCCCAGCGGCCCGATCTCGCCGCCCTCGAGCAGGCCCAGGCCGAAGATCGGCAGCAGGAAGGTGGCGGCCACCAGCAGGCTGGCCACGGCCGAGATGACCGGGAACACCAGCAGTTCCTTGTCGCTGCGAAGCACGGCGGCGCTGGCCTTGACCAGGTGCCAGCTGCGCGAAAGTTTGTCGAACATGGCGTGTCCTCCCCGGGTGACGGCCCTGATCATACGTCGGGGGGGCCGCAGCGCAAGGCCGGAAGTCACGCAAGGCTTGGGGTCGGAGGTAATTTGCCTGAGGCAAATTACCTCCGACCCCATGGCCTCTCAGCCCAGCACGAGCGCGTCGGTTTCCGGCGGCGTCGCCGCGTCCGGATGCACCGCCCACATCTCCGCCAGCGTCCGCCCGTCGCCGGGCACGCGGTAATCCGGTGCAATGTCCGCCAGCGGCTTGAGCACGAAGGCGTGCTTCAGCTCCGGGCGCGGCAGCTCGAGGTTGCCCGGGCCCTTCAGCACCAGGTCGTCGTAGAAAACGATGTCGATGTCGAGCGTGCGGCTGGAGAAACGCGGGCCGCTGCGGTCGCGGCCCATCGCGTCCTCGAGCGCGTGCAGCCACGCGTTGAGTTCGAAGGGATCGAGGTCGCTATCGATCGCGGCCGCGGCGTTGAGGAAATCCGGCCCCTCGAAGCCCACCGCCGGCGTGCGGTAGACCGGCGAGAACACCACCGCGCCGAAGCGCGCGCGCAGCGCGTCGGCCGCGGCGAGCAGGTTCGCCTCCGGCGCGAGGTTGCTGCCCAGGCTCAGCCAGGCGGTGCTCACGCGGCGCGGCTGCGCTCGATGATCACGCCCACGGCCTTCGAGCCGCGCACGGCGCCGGGCTTGCTCAGCTTCAGGCGCACGTGCTGCACGCCGAACTCGCCGGTGATGATTTCCGCGCAGCGCTCGGCCAGCGTCTCCACCAGGCCGAAGCTCGACTCGGACACGTACTGGATCAGGCGCTTGGAAACGGCCTTGTAGTCGAGCGTGTCCTTGATGTCGTCGGTGGCCGCGGGCTGGCGGTTGTCGAACGCCATCTCGATGTCGAGCACGACGGGCTGCCTGATCTTGCGCTCCCAGTCGTAGATGCCGATCACGCACTCGATCTCGAGCGCTTCGATGAAAACCTTGTCCATTGGCGTCCCAGGAATCAAACCGGCGGCAAGCTTGCCATGTCCCAGCGTGGCGTCACGGTGACGGCCGGGGTTTCGGCCTGGCCGGCCTGCAGGCGCAGGGCCCCGGCGAAGGCGATCATGGCGCCGTTGTCGGTGCAGAAGGCCGGGCGCGGGAAGCACACGCGGCCGCGGGCCCCGCCCACAAGGGTCTCCAGGCGGGCGCGCAGACGCAGGTTCGCGCCCACGCCGCCGGCCACCACGAGGGTGCGGATGCCGGTCTGGTCCAGCGCGCGCTTGCACTTGATGGCCAGGGTCTCCACCACCGCGTCCTCGAAGCCCCGGGCGATGTCGGCGCGGGTCTGCGGGGCCTTGTCGGAGGCCTGCCAGGCCAGCAGCACCTGGGTTTTCAGGCCCGAAAAGCTGAAATCCAGGCCCGGCCGGTCGGTCATGGGCCGGGAGAACTCGAAAACGCCCGGGCGGCCGGTCTCGGCCAGGCGGGCCAGCTCGGGGCCGCCGGGGTAAGGCAGGCCCATCAGCTTGGCGGTCTTGTCGAAGGCCTCGCCGGCGGCGTCGTCCAGGGTTTCGCCCAAAAGGCGGTACTCGCCGATGCCCTGCACCTCCACCAGCTGGGTGTGGCCGCCGGAGACCAGCAGGGCCACGAAGGGTGGCCTGAGCGTGGGGTCCTCGAGCAGGGGCGCCAGCAGGTGGCCTTCCATGTGGTGCACGCCCACGGCCGGCAGGTCCAGGGCCCAGGCCAGGGCCCGGCCGGCGGCGGCGCCCACCATCAGGGCGCCCACCAGGCCGGGGCCGGCGGTGTAGGCCACGCCGTCGAGGTCGGCCGGCTCCAGGCCGGCCTCGGCCAGCACCTGGCGCACCAGGGGCAGGAGCTTGCGGACGTGGTCGCGGCTGGCCAGCTCGGGCACCACGCCGCCGTACTCGGCATGCAGGGCGATCTGGCTGAACAGGGCGTGCGACAGCAACCCGCGGCGGGTGTCGTACACCGCCACGCCGGTCTCGTCACAGCTGGTTTCGATGCCCAGGACGCGCATGTGCCTGTTTTTCGGGGCTTTGTGGCCGGATTCAAGGGAAAAAGGCCGGTCTGGCTTGCCTGCCGGCCCGGGACCCGCGTATCATACGCGGCTCGCCGGCCCGGCCGTGCGACAACCACCGATCCCAGGAATCGAACATGCCGTCTGTCAAAGTCCGCGAAAACGAGCCGTTTGAGTTTGCGCTGCGTCGCTTCAAGCGCACTTGCGAGAAGGCCGGCGTCCTCGCCGAAACCCGCAAGCGCGAGTTCTACGAGAAGCCGACCCAGGAGCGCAAGCGCAAGGCCGCCGCCGCGGTGAAGCGCCAGCTGCGCCGCAGCTCGCGCGACGTCACCAAGCGCCAGCGCCTGTACTGAGCCGCGTTGCTTGCCAGAAAGCCGGCACGCTCGCGCGTGGCCGGCTTTTTGTGTTTCTGACACCAGGAGATCCCCGATGAGCCTCAAGACCCAGCTGACCGAAGACATGAAGGCCGCGATGAAGGCCGGCGAGAAGGACCGCCTGGCGGTCATCCGACTGATCAACGCCGCCATCAAGCAGAAGGAAGTGGACGAGCGGGTCGAGATGACCGACGCGCTGGTGCTCGGCGTGCTCGAGAAGATGGTCAAGCAGCGCAAGGATTCGATCAGCCAGTACGAGGCGGCGAACCGCGAGGACCTGGCCACGATCGAGCGCAACGAGCTGGCGGTGATCGAGACCTACCTGCCGGCCAAGATGTCGGAGGCCGAGGTGGCCGCCGCCGTGGCCGCCGCCAAGGCCGAGACCAACGCCCAGGGCCCCGCCGACATGGGCAAGCTGATGGCCGTGCTCAAGCCCGCCCTGGCCGGCAAGGCCGACATGGGCCTGGTCTCCCAGCTCGTCAAGAAAGCCCTCGCCGGCTGAAAACCCAAAATGGGGTCAGAGCACATATCCGTTTGAAACGGTTATGTGCTCTGACCCCATTTTTTGATGTCATGCTTGCGCGACATGGCACGGATACCCGACGCGTTCATTGACGACCTGCTGGCCCGGACGGACATCGTCGAGGTCGTGGGTTCGCGCGTGCCGCTCAAGCGGCAGGGCCGGGAGTATTCGGCGCGCTGTCCCTTCCACGACGAGCGCTCGCCCTCGTTCACCGTCTCGCCCACCAAGCAGTTCTACCACTGCTTCGGCTGCGGCGCGCACGGCACCGCCATCAGCTTCCTGATGAACTACGACCGGCTCGAGTTCCTCGACGCCGTCGAGGAGCTCGCCAAGCGCGCCGGCATGGAAGTGCCGCGCGATACCCGCCAGCGCAACGAGAGCGGCGAGTCGCGCGAGCTGTACGCGGCCGTGGACGCCGCCGCGAAGTTCTTCCAGCAGCAGCTGCGCTCGAGCACCAAGGCCCGGGCCTACCTCGAGCGCCGCGGCGTGGACGCCGAGAACCAGGCGCGCTTCGGCATCGGCTACGCGCCGGAAGGCTGGGAAGGCCTCAAGTCCGCGCTCGGCACCGACGAGCGCCGGCTGGCGCTGCTGGAGAAGGTGGGCCTGTTCTCGCGCAATGACGCCGGCCGCGTTTACGACAAGTTCCGCGACCGCGTGATGTTCCCCATCCACGACCGCCGCGGCCGCGTGATCGCCTTCGGCGGCCGCGTGCTGGAGAAGGACGACGGCCCGAAGTACCTCAACTCGCCCGAGACGCCGCTGTTCCACAAGGGTCGCGAGCTCTACGGCCTGTGGCAGGTGCGCCAGGCGCACTCGAAGATCCCGCGGCTGGTGGTGGTCGAGGGCTACATGGACGTGGTGGCGCTGTTCCAGTACGGCGTGAACACCGCCGTGGCCACGCTCGGCACCGCCACCACGCCCGACCACGCCGAGCTGCTGTTCCGCAACGCCGCCGACGTGTACTTCTGCTTCGACGGCGACCGCGCCGGCCGCGGCGCGGCGTGGAAGGCGCTCGAGTCGGTGCTGCCGCGCATGCGCGACGGCCGCCAGGCCTTCTTCCTGTTCCTGCCCGAGGGCGAAGACCCCGACACCATCGTGCGCAAGGAAGGCGCGGCCGGATTCGACGCGCGCCTGGCGCAGGCGATGCCGCTGTCGGAGTTCTTCTACAACGAGCTGTCCAAGGACGTGAACCTGGCCGGCATGGAGGGCAAGGCGCGCCTGGCCGAGCGCGCCAAGCCGCTGCTGGCGGGCATTCCCGACGGTGCCTTCCGCGACCTGATGCTGCAGCGCCTGACCGAGCTGACCGGCGTGGGCCGCCGCGAGGAAGCCACGCCGCCCGCGCGCCCCACGCCGTCGATGCGCCCGGGCCGCGGCGGCGCGCCGGCGCCCAAGCGCAGCCTGGTGCGCACCGCCATCGCGCTGCTGCTGCAAAAGCCCGCGCTGGCCGAGGCCATCGAGCCGCCCTACCTGTTCGGCGCCCTGCGCCAGCCGGGCATCCCGCTGCTGGTGGAGCTGGTGCAGCTGGCCAAGGACCGCCCGGGCATCACCACCGGCGCCGTGCTCGAGCACTTCGCCGGCCGCGAGGAAGAAGCTGCGCTGCAGAAGCTGGCCCTGCAGGCCTTCCCCGGCGACGAAGCCGGCTGGCGCGCCGAGATCGTCGACGCCCTGGCCCAGCTCGACCGCCAGGTCCGCGCCCAGCGCGTGGAGGAGCTGCAGGCCCGCATCCGCGAGGCCGGCAGCGCCAGCCTCTCCGAGGCCGAAAAGACCGAACTCCGGGACCTGCTCACCGCGAAGTAAGGGGACGGCTGCGGTTGGGCTTCACCCGAATTGCACCTGTCCCCAATGCATATATCCTCGGTTGACTACACCCATGGGGAACCGAGGATGCGACTGACTGCTTTGCTGCTCTCCACGGCGCTGCTCGCGCCGCCTGCCCTGGCCCAATCCGCCGCCGTCGAGCGCGTGGAAGTGGGCAACCGGGTCAGCGAGAACCTGCCCGAGGTGCCGGCCGAGCTGGTCGAACGCCTGGACCGCTACCAGAACACCCGCGGCGCCAGCCTCGGCGGCTGGCTGCCCGACGGCAGCGTGCTGGTGTCCACGCGTTTTGGCGAAACCAACCAGGTGCATCGCGTGGCCTCGCCGCTGGGCATGCGCGAGCAGCTGACCTTCTACCGCGAGCCGCTGAGCGCGGTGACGCCGGCGCCCGGCAGGAACGCCTTCGTGTTCGGCAAGGACGTGGGTGGCTCGGAGTTCTGGCAGCTGTTCTGGTTCGACGTGGACACGCGCGAGGTGACCATGCTCACCGACGGCGGCCGCAGCCAGAACACCACGCCACTGTTCTCGCACGACGGCAAGCAGCTGGCCTGGGCCAGCACCGCCCGCAACGGCACCGACTACGACCTGTGGGTGCGCGACATGGCCACCGGCCAGTCCCGCATCGTGCTGCAGGAAGGCGGCCTGTGGTCGCCGATGGACTTCTCGCCCGACGGCCAGCGCCTGCTGGTGCTCAAGTACGTGTCGATCAACGAGTCCTACCCGGGCGAGCTCGACCTGGCCACCGGCAAGCTGCGCTTGTTCCCGGTGGAAGGCGGCAAGTCGGCCTTCAACGCCTTCCGCTACGCGCCCGACGGCCGCAGCGTGTTCTACGTGTCCGACGAAGGCCGCGAGTTCATGACGCTGCGCCACCACGACCCCCAGGGCGGCGAGCCCAGGCTGGTGAGCGGCAACATCCCGTGGAACGTGACCGGCCTGGAGATCGCCCCCGATGGCCGCCACCTGGCCTACGCCATCAACGAGGACGGCATCAGCCGCCTGCGTGTGCTCGCCCTGCCCGAGCAGCGCCAGATCCGCCTGCCGGACCTGCCGATCGGCGTGATCGGCAACTTCTCGTTCTCGCCCGACGGCCGCTCGCTGGCGGTGACGCTCAACAGCGCCACCTCGCCCAGCGACGTGTACGTGTACGACCTGGGCACGCCGGCGCTGGCGCGCTGGACCCGCAGCGAAGTGGGCGGCCTGGACGCCTCGCGCTTCCGCGCGCCCGAGCTGGTGCGCTTCCCCACCTTCGACGAGGTGGACGGCAAGCCGCGCACCATCCCCGCCTTCTACTACCGCCCCGAGGGCGACGGCCCCTTCCCGGTGGTGATCAGCATCCACGGCGGCCCCGAGGCCCAGGCCCTGCCCACCTTCAACCCGACCACGCAGTTCCTGCTCGAGGAGCTGAAGGTCGCCGTGCTGGTGCCGAACGTGCGTGGCTCGGCCGGCTACGGCAAGACCTTCCTGCAGCTCGACAACGGTTTCCTGCGCAAGGACTCGGTGAAGGACATCGGCGCCCTGCTCGACTGGATCGCCACCCGCCCCGAGCTCGACGCCAACCGCGTCGGCGTCAGCGGCGGCAGCTACGGCGGCTACATGGTGCTGGCCTCGATGGTGGACTACGCCGACCGCATCCGCGCCGGCATCGACGTGGTGGGCATCTCGCACTTCGGCACCTTCCTCAAGAACACCGAGGACTACCGCCGCGACCTGCGCCGCGCCGAGTACGGCGACGAGCGCATCCCCGAGATGAAGGCCTTCCACGACGAGATCGCGCCGCTCAACAACGCGCACCGCATCACTTCGCCGCTGTTCGTGGCCCAGGGTTACAACGACCCGCGCGTGCCCTGGACCGAGGCCGAGCAGATCGTGAAGGCCGTGCGCGGCAACGGCGGCGAGGTCTGGTACCTGATGTTCATGGACGAAGGCCACGGCTTCCGCAAGAAGACCAACAGCGACTACTTCGGCGCCGCCTCCATCCTGTTCTGGCAGCAGCACCTGCTGGCGGAGTAAGCGAACCGGGGACGGGTGCATATTTGGCAAAGCCAAAAATGCACCCGTCCCCTCACTGCGGAACGAACTCGAGGGTCGGCGCCGCGGCCTCGACCGGCAGGCTGCCCGGCAGCAGCCAGTGGTCGGCCAGCAGGAAGGCGAACAGGGCCATCAGGTAGACGATGGAGTAGTTGAAGACCTTCATCGCGTAGAGCTCGGAGGGCGGGTTGAGCAGGCGCACCGCCATCCACAGGAACACGCCGCCCAGCACCAGGGCGCCGCCGAGGTAGAACACGCCGCTCATGCCGGCCACGAAGGGCAGCACCGTCACCACCACCAGCAGCACGGTGTAGAACAGGATCTGCCAGCGCGTGTAGTTCACGCCGTACACCACCGGCAGCATCGGGATCAGCGCCTTGGCGTAGTCGTCGCGGCGGAAGATGGCCAGCGCCCAGAAATGCGGCGGCGTCCAGACGTAGATGATCAGCACCAGCAGCAGCGCGTGGTCGTAGTGCAGCGGCGCACCGGCCAGGCCCCAGAGCGAAATGCCCGCCGGCCAGCCCTTCACCGCCGCCCAGCCCAGGGCCGGCGGCGCGGCGCCGGCCAGGCCGCCGATGACGATGTTCTGCGGCGTGGCGCGCTTGAGCCAGCCGGTGTAGATGATGGCGTAGCCGATCAGCGAGGCGAAGGTGAGCACGGCCGCGAAGGCGTTCACCCACAGCACGAGCACCGCCATCGAAACGAAGCCCAGCACCAGCGCGAAGGCCAGCACCTGCCCCGGCCGCAGCGAGCCGGTGGCCAGTGGACGGTGCTGGGTGCGCGCCATCAGCACGTCGATGCGCTGGTCGAGCAGGTGGTTGATGGCGGCCGCCGAGGACGCCGCCAGCCAGATGCCCAGCGCGCCCAGCACCATGCGCGCCCACGGGTACGCCTCGCCCGGTTCGACCGCCAGGAACATGCCGATGATCGCGGTGAACACGATCAGCGCGACCACGCGCGGCTTGGTCAGCTCCCAATAGGCGGCCGGTTGAAGACTCATTCCGGTGCCCGCAGGCGGGCCAGCAGGCCGACGACGGTGAACAGCAGCAGGGCCGCGCCGGCGTTGTGCGCCGTGGCCACCCACAGCGGCAGGCCGGCAACGATGTTGGTGATGCCCAGCGCCACCTGGGCGGCGAGCAGCACGCCCAGCGTGCTGCCCCAGAACACCAGGCCCGGCGTGCGCAGCATGCGCAGCACCACGAACAGCAGGTGGCCGACCACCAGCAGCGCGAAGAGGCGGTGGGTCATCTGGATGGCCACGCGCGCCGGGCCGTCGAGCACGCCGCCTTCGTAGTCCACGCCGATGCCGCGCCAGAGCACGAAGGCCTCGCGGTAGTCCTGCTCGGGCCACCACTGGCCCACGCAGGTCGGGAAGTCGGTGCCGCAGGCCAGCGCGGCGTAGTTGGCGCTGGTCCAGCCGCCGAGCGCGATCTGCACGACCAGCAGCACCAGGCCGATCCACAGCAGGCGGCGCAGCCTCGGCGCCTCGGCCACCACCAGCGCCGACGAGGGCGTGGTGCCCCAGGCCAGCCAGGTGAGCAGCGAGAAGGTGAGCAGGCCGCCGAGCAGGTGCGCCATCACGATGGCGGGCTTCACGAGCCAGATCACCGTCCACATGCCCAGCACGGCCTGGAAGATGATCACCATCAGCAGGGCCGTGCTCAGGCGCGCCGCGTCCACGTTCGACCAGCGCAGCACCTGCACCAGCAGGATCAGCTCGCCCGCCAGCCACAGCGCGACGGAGAGCTCATGGTTGGGCGCCATGCCGCCCACGCCCATGTAGATCGGGATCGACGCGCCCACCAGGGCCGCGGCCGCCAGCACGCTGGCCACGCCGCCCTTGCGCTTGCGCACGGCCAGCAGCGCGAGGATGAGCGTCAGCACGCCGAGAATGGCGGCGATGTGCCGGTGGAACTGCTCGCGCCAGGCCTTGGGCACCTCGACGGCGCGCTCGAAGGCGGCGTTGGCGGCGGCGATCTCGTGCTCCTGGTTCGGCCAGGTGGCCTTGCCGTAGCAGGTGGGCCAGTCGGGGCAGCTCAGGCCGGCGTTGGAAAGGCGCACGAAGCCGCCGAACACGATCACGCCCAGGGCGAGGATCAGCGCGGCCCAGGCCAGGCGGTGGTAATGACGGGAGGGAGCGTTCATCAGGGGCCTACTTCAGCACACGTCCGAGGTCCTTGCGCAGGCCGGACGGGTTGAAGCCCGGGGCGTAGCGCAGGACGAGGTAACCATTGGCGTCGGCCAGGTAGGCCGGCAGCGCGTCGGGGGTGGAGGCATCGGGCAGCAGCGCGGCGAGTTCGGCGCTGGGCTGCATGGGCACGAAGCCGCTGAAGTCGGCGGCGCCCTCGGGCACCGGCCCGAACCACAGCACCTTGAGCTTTTCGGCGTGGCGGCCTTCCGACACCCAGATGCGGTGCATCACGTCGTGCATGGCCACGCAGGCCTGGCCGCAGCCTTCCGGCGCGACGAACACGATGTGCCAGTGGCGGCTGGCCGGCTGCCATTGCCAGGCGCTGCCGTCGGCGCGCCTGAGCTCGAGCGACTGCAGCATCGGGTACGGGTCGAGCATCTGGCCGATGTTGCGCGTCTGCGTCGGCTTCCAGCCGCCGAAGAACAGCGCGGCGGCCACGCCGAAGCTGCCGAGGAAAAACGCGGCCACCAGCAGCAGCTGCAGGCGCGAGCGGGTTTGTTGGGTGGTCATTGTTTTCTGCGGAACCAGAGCAGGAGGGTGGTCACGAAGGCAGCGGCGGCCAGGCCGAACCACTGCAGGGCGTAACCGCGGTGTTTTTCAGGGGGCAGCGTATTCGACAGCAGCTCAAGGTCGCGTTCATGCCCCAGCGGCAGGGCAGGATCGAGCCTGAGCACGCGCGGCGCCAGTGCCGGCAGTTGCCAGGCGCGGGCGACCTCGGCCGGCTCGAGGTGCAGGGCCAGCCAGCGCTGGCCGCCGTCGCGCGACTCCAGCCCACCGCCCAGCTTGAGGCCCACGGCCGGGGGCGGCGCCAGCAGGCCCGCCAGGGCCGCGTCGCCGCGCGGGCAGGTCGCGTCGGGCAGGGTGCGGTCGCCCGGCAGCGGCAGCCAGCCCAGGTCCACCAGCAGCGGCGCAGCGGCGCCGGCGGGCTGGAAGGCGCAGTACTGGCGCACGCCGACGCGCTGGCCGCGGCGCTGGTTGTCCAGCCACAGCGGCGGCGTGTCGAGGAACCGACCTTCGCCAGCCACCTTGCGGATGCCGTTGGCGCCAGCCAGGGCCCCGGCCAGCGGCTGGGCCGGCCCGGCCAGCACGCCGGCGGTGTCGGCCAGCAGCGCTTCCTTCTCCAGCGCGCGGCCCAGCTGCCAGCGGCCCAGCGCCGAGAACGCCAGCACCAGGCACAGGCCGAACGCCACCAGCAGCACGCGGCGTTTCACCACGCGCGGCCCCGCGGGGCGGATAATGGCGCCCTTCCCTTCCACGCGGCGCCTTCCATGAGCAGCGAGCTGAAAACCCTGGTCGTCATCGGATTCTTCCTCTTCATCCTCTGGAACCTCGGTGCCGGCCTCTACTACATGATGGTGGACAAGGGCCGCACCACCCGCACGGTGAAGTCGCTGACCTGGCGCATCGGTTTGTCGGTGGCGCTGATCGTGCTGGTGATCATCGGCATCGCCGCCGGCGTGATCGAACCGCACGGCATCGGCCGCAACCCGAATCCCTGAAAACATCGGGCCGGCTGACGCCGGCCCGATGTGTGTTTCGGAGGGCCCGGTTCGTCAGAGCACGTAGACGAACAGGAACAGGCCCAGCCAGACCACGTCCACGAAGTGCCAGTACCAGGCCACGGCTTCGAAACCGAAGTGGTGGTCGGGGCTGAAGTGGCCCTTCATGCAGCGCAGCCAGATGATGATCAGCATCACCGTGCCCAGGAACACGTGCAGGCCGTGGAAGCCGGTGAGCATGAAGAAGGTCGAGCCGTAGATGCCCGAGCCGAGCGTCAGGCCCAGGTCCTGGTAGGCGTGGTAGTACTCGTAGCCCTGCACCACCATGAAGACCAGGCCCAGCGCGATGGTCGCGCCCAGCCAGAACACCAGCTTGCCGCGCTGGTTGGCCTTGATGGCATGGTGGGCGATGGTGATGGTGACGCCCGAGGTGAGCAGCAGCAGCGTGTTCACCAGCGGCAGGCCCCAGGCCGGGATGGTCTGGAAGCTGCCGCCGATGTCGCCCGGGCCGTTGCTCGGCCAGCCGGCGCTGAAGCCCTGCCAGATGAACTGGTTGGTCAGCGCGCCGTCGCCCACGCCCGACAGCCACGGCAGCGCGAACTGGCGCACGTAGAACAGGGCGCCGAAGAAGGCGGCGAAGAACATCACCTCGGAGAAGATGAACCACATCATTCCCATGCGGAACGAGGTGTCCACCTGCGCGTTGTACTTGCCCGACACCGACTCGGCGATGACGTTGCCGAACCAGCCGAACAGCACGGCCAGCGTGCCCAGCAGGCCGACGTAGAACACCGGCTGGCCCCAGGCGTGGCCGTTGAACCAGTTCGCCACGCCCACCATGGTGATGAACAGGGTGATCGAACCAACGAACGGCCACGGGCTGTGGTGCGGGACGTAGTAGACGTTCGGATCGTCGTGGGTGCTGCTTGCCATGGTGTTCCCCAGTATTGCTGTTGGGCCTCGCGTCACGGCGCCGTGCGCGCGGCGGCGCCCGCGTGGGCGCCCCCGGCGAGGCGGGCCGTGGCCACGTCGTTGTTGTAGAAGGTGTACGACAGCGTGAGCGTCTGCACGTTGGCCGGCAGCGCCGGGTCGACGATGAAACGCACCGGCATCAGGCGCTCCTCGCCCGCGGCCAGCAGCTGCTCGGTGAAGCAGAAGCACTCGGTCTTGTTGAAGAAGGTGGAGGCCGTGGACGGCGCCACCGAGGGCGCGGCGTTGCCGACGATGGCCTGGTCGCCCACGTTGCGGGCGATGTAGTTCATCTCGTACACCTGGCCCGGGCGCACCTGCATGCTCAGCTGCGTGGGCTTGAACTCCCAGGGCAACTTCGAGTTCACGGTGGCGTCGAACTCGACGGTGACCGAGCGGTTCTGGTCCACCACCAGGCCGGCCACGCGCGCTTCGCCGGCCGGGCCCTGCTCGAGCTTGATGCCGAAGACCTTCTCGCAGGCGATGTAGTACAGCGGCACCATGCCGAAGGTGAACAGGAAGGCGCCGACGGACACCAGCGCGGCGGTCTTGAGCGTGGCGGTCGAGGAAGGCTTCATGGCAGCACCGCGGAAAGCATGAAGGCGACGTAGATGCCGACCGCCACGAACGCGACGGCCCAGGCCGTGCGGCGGATGCCGCGGCGGCGTGCTTGGTCGGTCTTGTTGGCGGTGGGCTGGGTCATGTCGTCTGGATTGCGGCGCCCCGCGAAGGGCGCCGCGCCGTTACGTCAGTGGGTGACGTCGCCGTGGGCGAGGTCGCCGTCCTTGATCTTGGGCGGCAGGGTGAAGGTGTGGTGCGGCGCCGGCGACGGCACGGTCCACTCCAGGCCCTTGGCGCCTTCCCACGAGCGCGCTTCGGCCTTGACGCCGCCGCGGGCCGTCTTCCAGACGATGTAGGCGAACAGCAGCTGGCTGAAGCCGAAGCCGAAGCCGCCGATGGTCGACCACATGTTGAAGTCGGCGAAGGCGACGTTGTAGTCCGGCACGCGGCGCTGCATGCCCGCCAGGCCCAGGAAGTGCTGCGGGAAGAACAGCAGGTTCACGAAGATCGTGGACAGCCAGAAGTGCCACTTGCCCAGGGTCTCGTCGACCATGTGGCCGGTCCACTTCGGCAGCCAGTAGTACACGCCGGCCATGATGCCGTAGACGGCGCCGGTCACCAGCACGTAGTGGAAGTGCGCCACCACGAAGTAGGTGTCGTGGTACTGGAAGTCGGCCGGGACGATGGCCAGCATCAGGCCCGAGAAGCCGCCGATGGTGAACATCACCACGAAGCCCAGGGCGAACAGCATCGGGGTCTCGAAGGTCAGCGAGCCGCGCCACATGGTGGTGACCCAGTTGAAGACCTTCACGCCGGTGGGGATGGCGATCAGCATCGTGGCGTACATGAAGTACAGCTCGCCGCCGAGCGGCATGCCCACGGTGAACATGTGGTGGGCCCAGACGATGAACGACAGGAAGGCGATCGACGCGGTGGCGTACACCATGGCCTGGTAGCCGAACAGCGGCTTGCGGGCGAAGGTCGGGATGATCTCCGACACGATGCCGAAGGCCGGCAGGATCATGATGTAGACCTCGGGGTGCCCGAAGAACCAGAAGATGTGCTGGTACATCACCGGGTCACCGCCGCCGGCGGCGTTGAAGAAGCTGGTTTCGAAGAACTTGTCGGTCAGCAGCATGGTGACCGCGCCGGCCAGCACCGGCATCACCGCGATCAGCAGGAAGGCGGTGATCAGCCAGGTCCACACGAACACCGGCATCTTGAGCAGGTCCACGCCCGGGGCGCGCATGTTGAGCACGGTGGCGATGATGTTGATCGCGCCCATGATCGAGCTGATGCCCATCAGGTGGATGGCGAAGATGGTGAAGGCCGTGCTGTTGCCGCCCTGCAGCGACAGCGGCGGGTACAGGGTCCAGCCGCCGGCCGGGCCGCCGCCGCCGATGCCGAAGAACAGCTGCAGGATCAGCGGCATCAGCAGCAGGGTGAAGGCGAACGGCATGATCCAGAAGGACCAGTTGTTCATGCGCGGCAGCGCCATGTCCGGCGCGCCGATCTGCAGCGGGATCATCCAGTTGGCCAGGCCCACGAAGGCCGGCATGACCGCGCCGAAGATCATCACCAGCGCGTGCATGGTGGTCATCTGGTTGAAGAACTCGGGCTCGACCAGCTGCAGGCCGGGCTGGAAGAGCTCGGCGCGGATCACCAGCGCCATCGCGCCGCCGATGAAGAACATCACCAGCGAGAACACCAGGTACAGCGTGCCGATGTCCTTGTGGTTGGTCGAGTAGAACCAACGCTGGAAGAAGCTCTGCTTGTGCTCGCCATGGTCGGCGTGGGCGTCAACGTGTGCCATTTCTCGTGCCTCTCTCAGGGTTCTGCTCAGCCTTCGCCGCCGGCGGTGGCCGGGGCGGTGGCGGCGATGCGGGCGGCCTCGGCCAGGTCGCCGGCCTTCTGCGCGGCCAGCCAGGCTTCGTACTCGGCGCGCGGCACGGCCTTCACCACGATCGGCATGAAGCCGTGGTCCTTGCCGCACAGCTCGGCGCAAACGCCGCGGTAGGTGCCCGGCTCGCGGATCTCGGTCCAGGCCTCGTTGATGATTCCGGGGATGGCGTCCTGCTTCCAGCCCAGCGCCGGCACCCACCAGGCGTGGATCACGTCGTCGGCGGTGAACACGAGGCGGATCTTGGTGTCGGTCGGCAGCACCAGCGGGTTGTCGACGTCACGCAGGTAGTGCGGGTTGGCGTTCGGGTCCGGGCGGATGCCGGCCTGGCGGATGCGGTCGGACTCGCGGTCGAGGCGGGAGATGAAGTTCACGTCCTCGCCGACGATCTCGTAGCGCCACATCCACTGGTAGCCGGTGACCTTGACGGTCATCTCGTGGCCCTTGGCGTCGTACTGCTCGATCACCTTCAGGGTGGCCGGCACGGCCATCACCACCAGGATGAGGATGGGCACCACGGTCCAGATGACCTCGAGCTTGGTGGAGTGGGTGAACTCCACGTCCGGCTTGGCGCCCTTGGACTTGCGGAACTTCACCATCGCGTAGCCCATCGCGCCGAACACCACCACGCCGATGGCCACGCAGATCCAGAGCATCAGCATGTGCATGTCGTAGGCGTTCTCCGCGGTGCGGGTGACGCCCTGCGGCATGTTCAGCTGCCAACGCACGGGCTCGCTGTCGGCCCAGGCCGGGATACTCGCCAGGGCGGCCAGCAGGCCGGTGGCGGCCTTGGCGACGATGGCGTTTGCTTTCTTCGCATTCATCCGAACTTACCCCAACGTGTGGTCTTGGTCCCGGCCGCGGCCCGAGGCCGCCGCCAGCAATTCTTTCAACCGTGCCGCGAGTTCCAGGCGCTCCCCCGGTGGGAGGAAGGCCCCGACCTCGACCTGCCGGCCCTGGGAGCCCAACAGTACCCGCTCCCGGCCCTCGCCGCCGTCCAGCGAAACCCGCACCCAGTAGGGGTGGGCCTCGAAGGCCGGCCCGTCCTGGGCCGAGCGCCGCACTTCCAGGCGCCGCGCGTCGAGCGCGATCACCTCGAAGCGTTCGCCCTGGCGCCACACCCATCGCAACACCACGGCGATGAAGGCGGCGTCCAACAGCGCGAACACCGGGGCAAGCACGTTGCCCTGGTGCCACCAGGCGAAGCAGGCCACCGTGAAGGTGGCCAGCGACAGGGCCACGAACAACCCGGTGAACTGGCTCGCCGTCATGGCGCGCCGGGGCCGGAGCACCAGACGGGCCCCGGGCCCTGCAGGCGCCGAAACATCGAGCTCGATCACGCGGATTCTCCGCGACCAGCTAGAACCGGGGGATTTTACCGACCCGCGCGATGGGGGGGCAAGCCAAAGCCCGGCCCGCGCCAGCGTGGAAAGTGAAGGCCCGTGGCTTCCGCGCCCCCCGGCGCGGCCTTAGAATCCGCGTTCTCGCGCGCCCCGCGCCCGCCCCGCCTGGACCCCCGTGACCCCGATCCTGAGCCCTGAACTGCCCGGCGCGCCCTCGGAGCTGCGCGCCCGGATCACCGCGGCCTACCACCGCGACGAGGCCGAGCACCTGGCCGAACTGCTCGAACAGGCCCGCCTGCCGGCCGACCAGCAGGCCCGGGTGCAGGCCACGGCCGAGGCCCTGGTGGGCCGCACCCGCATCCGCGCCGCCGACCCGGGCATGGTCGAGGCCTTCATGCGCCAGTACGACCTCTCCAGCGAGGAAGGCGTGCTGCTGATGTGCGTGGCCGAGGCCCTGCTGCGCATCCCCGACCGCGCCACCGCCGACAAGCTCATCCGCGACAAGCTCGGCGACGCCGACTGGGACCGACACATGGGCCAGTCGAGCTCGGTGCTGGTCAACGCCTCCACCTGGGGCCTGATGCTGACCGGCCGCATGGTCAACCTGGCCGAGGAAACCCGCCGCAACGCCATCGGCGCCTTCCGCCGCCTGGTGGGCCGGGCCGGCGAGCCGGCCATCCGCCTGGCCGTGCGCCAGGCCATGAAGATCATGGGCCACCAGTTCGTCATGGGCCGCACGATCGCCGAGGCGCTCGAGCGCAGCCGCAAGGGCGAGCAGGCCAAGTACCTGTATTCGTTCGACATGCTGGGCGAGGCGGCCTTCACCCAGGCCGACGCCGACCGCTATTTCCGCGCCTACCGCGACGCCATCGGCGCGATCGGCGCCGGCGGCCCCTTCCCGGACGTGTTCGCCGCGCCCTCGATCTCGGTCAAGCTCTCGGCCCTGCACCCGCGCTACGAGCTGGCCAAGCGCGCCCGCGTGCAGGCCGAACTCACCCCGCGCGTGCTCGAGCTGGCCAGGCTGGCCAAGTCGCACGGCATCGGTTTCACCATCGACGCCGAGGAGTCCGAGCGGCTCGAGCTGAGCCTGGACGTGATCGCCGGCGCTTTCGCCGATCCGACCCTGGACGGCTGGGAGGGCTACGGCCTGGCCGTGCAGGCCTACCAGAAGCGCGCGCCCTTCGTGATCGACTTCCTGGCCGACCTGGCCCGCAAGACCGGCCGCCGCATGCCGATGCGCCTGGTGAAGGGCGCCTACTGGGACAGCGAGGTCAAGAAGGCCCAGGCCGAGGGTTACCACGGCTACCCGGTGTTCACCCGCAAGGCCAACACCGACGTGAGCTACCTGGCCTGCGCGCGCCGCATGCTGGCGGCCAGCGACGCCATCTACCCGATGTTCGCCACGCACAATGCGCAGACCATCGCGGCGATCCATCACTACGCCGCCGGTGCGCGCTTCGAGTTCCAGAAGCTGCACGGCATGGGCGACGATCTTTATGCCGAGGTGATTCCGGCGGACAGGCTGGGCGTGCCCTGCCGCGTGTACGCGCCGGTGGGCTCGCATGAGGACCTGCTGCCCTACCTGGTGCGCCGCCTGCTCGAGAACGGCGCCAATTCCAGCTTCGTCAACCGCATCACCGACGAATCGCTGCCGGCCGCCGAACTGGTGGCCGACCCGGTGGCCACCGTCGCCGGCTACGCCAGCAAGCCGCACACCCGCATCCCCCTGCCGCGCGACCTCTACCAGGCCGCCGGCGAAGACAGGACCAACTCCATGGGCGCCAACCTCGCCAACGACGACACCCTCGCCACCCTCGCGCGCGACATCAACGCCGCGCTCAAGCCGGTTTCGGCCACGCCGCTGGTGCCGGGCGCCAGCGCCTCGGGCGCGCCGGTGGCGGTGAGCAACCCGGCCGACCGCCGCGAGCGCGTGGGCGAATACCTGCCCGCCGACGCCGCGATGGTGGACAAGGCCATCGCCAATGCCGTGGCCGCGCAGCCGGGCTGGGACGCGATGCCCGCCGCCAGCCGCGCGCTGGTGCTCGAGCACGCCGCCAACCTGATGGAGCAGCGCCTGCCGCAGTACATCGCCATCTGCGTCAAGGAAGCCGGCAAGTCGCTGGCGGCCTCGGTGGCCGAGGTACGCGAGGCGGTCGACTTCCTGCGCTACTACGCCATGCAGGCGCGCAAGCTGCTGGCCCAGCCCGAGAAGCTGCCCGGCCCCACCGGCGAATCGAACGAGCTGTGGCTGCACGGCCGCGGCGTGTTCGTCTGCATCAGCCCGTGGAATTTCCCGCTGGCCATCTACATCGGCCAGGTGGCCGCGGCCCTCGCCGCCGGCAACAGCGTGCTGGCCAAGCCGGCCGAGCAGACGACGCTCACGGCGTTCCTGGCCACCCAGCTGCTGCATGAGGCCGGCGTGCCCAAGGACGTGCTGCAGCTGCTGCCGGGCGACGGCGCCACCGTCGGCGCCGCGCTCACCCGCGACCCGCGCGTGGCCGGCGTGTGCTTCACCGGCTCGACCGAAACCGCCTGGGCGATCAACCGCGCCCTGGCCGCGCGCAACGCGCCCATCGCCACGCTCATCGCCGAGACCGGCGGCCAGAACGCGCTGATCGCCGACTCCTCGGCCCTGCCCGAGCAGCTGGTGAAGGACGCGATGACCTCTGCCTTCGACTCGGCCGGCCAGCGCTGCTCGGCGGCGCGCGTGCTGTTCGTGCAGGCCGACATCGCCGACAAGGTGATCGGCATGCTCGCCGGCGCGATGGACGAGCTGACCGTGGGCGACCCGGCCCTGCTGAGCACCGACGTCGGCCCGGTGATCGACGAGGACGCCCGCAAGGTGCTCGCCGACCACGCCGCGCGCATGGACAAGGAGGCCAGGCTGATCAAGGAAGTGAAGCTGCCGGCCTCGGCCGAACACGGCTGCTTCTTCGCGCCGCGCGCCTACGAACTCAACTCGCTCTCGCAGCTCACCCGCGAGGTGTTCGGCCCGGTGCTGCACGTCATCCGCTACCAGGCCGACCAGCTCGACCAGGTGCTGGCCGACATCAACGCCACGGGCTACGGCCTGACCCTCGGCATCCACTCGCGCATCGACGCCACGGTCGAGAAGATCGCCCGCACCGTGCGCGTGGGCAACTGCTACGTCAACCGCAACCAGGTCGGCGCGGTGGTGGGCGTGCAGCCCTTCGGCGGCGAGGGCCTGAGCGGCACCGGCCCCAAGGCCGGCGGCCCGCACTACCTGCTGCGCTTCGTCTCCGAGCGCACGCTCACCGTCAACACCACCGCGGCCGGCGGCAACGCCTCGCTGCTCACGCTCGACGACTGAGCCTGCACACCGGCCCTCCCGTCGCCGGGAGGGCCGCGCCGGCCTCAGAACGGCCGGGTGTGCACTTCATACCCGCACCAGCACGAGGAACCCACCCCGCACTCGCCCGGGGTGTAGAAGCCCGTCATGCCGTCCTGGCTGCACTCCCAGGTGCAGTTGGCGCGCGCCAGCCGCTCGGCGTTGGCGCAGACATCGCCCAGGGTCCAGATGCCTTCCGCGTTGCTCCACACCGGCTGGTCCTCCGGATCCGGCGGCGGCTCGAAGGGGCCGCCCGAGGCCAGGAAACGCCTGCCCGGCAGGTCCACGCCCCGCTCGCGGAACATCGACACCATGCGGCGGGTGAGTTCGAGCTCGCCTTCGGTGGGCAGCCGCTTCGACGCCGGCACGTGCTGCACCAGGCCGCCGGGCAGGCGCAGCACCACGTCGCCGCCGCTGCGCAGCTCGGCTTCGGTGCGCCGGCCCAGGCTGTCCTCCCACACCAGGTGGGTGCTGCCATCGGGCGTGAAGCGCGTGGCCTCGGGCAGCGCGGTGCTGAAGTGCAGCATGCACCGCAGGGGCCCCTCGGTGTCCTCGATGGGCCCGGGCGTGGGCGCCGCGCGGGCCACGACCGGGCCGGCCAGCAGGGCCGCCGCCGCGACCAGGATGATTGCTTTCATGGCTGTTCCTCCTGCGCCGGGATGGCGCCCGCACAGGCTCGCCGGCGCGCGCGCCGGGCGGGTCAGCGCTAATCCTGCCGGCCGGTAGGCACGGCCCGCGGGCGCGGCGAGGAAAGCCGCCCGCCGCACGCAGGAAAGATGCGGTTCCAGCGTCCGCCGAAGGCGTGGCATTCTGGACGCCCTTACCCGCCGGACCGCGCATGTACCTCGGGCACTACGGCCTGGACGAGCCGCCGTTCTCGATCACCCCGGACCCGCGCTTCGTCTTCCTGGGCGAGCGCCACCGGGACGCGCTCGCGCACCTGCTGTTCGGCGTCGGCCAGGGCGGCAGCGGCGGTTTCGTGCAGCTCACCGGCGAAGTCGGCACCGGCAAGACCACGCTCTGCCGCCTGCTGCTCGAACAGCTGCCGGAAAACGTGCGCGTGGCGCTGGTGCTCAACCCGCGCCTGAGCCCGGTGGAGCTGCTCGAGACGATCTGCGAAGAGCTGCGCATCGACACCACCGGCCGCAAGGGCAGCCTCAAGGGCCTGGTGGACGCGCTCAACCACTACCTGCTCGACGCCTATGCGCAGGGCCTGCGCGTGGTGCTGATCATCGACGAGGCGCAGAACCTCAGCGCCGAGGCGCTCGAGCAGGTGCGCCTGCTCACCAACCTCGAGACGCCGACCCAGAAGCTGCTGCAGATCCTGCTGCTGGGCCAGCCCGAGCTGCGCGAGCTGCTGGCGCGCGAGGACCTGCGCCAGCTGTCGCAGCGCGTCACCGCGCGCTTCCACCTCACGCCGATGGACGCAGCCGAAACCGAGGCCTACCTGCGGCACCGGTTCGCGGTCGCCGGCGGCAAGCGTTTTCCCTTCACCAAGCTGGCGGTCAAGCGCATCCACCACCACTCGGGCGGCGTGCCGCGGCTGGTGAACATCATCGCCGAGCGCGCGCTGCTGGCCGGTTATGCGCACGACGAAGCCCAGATCGGCGAGCGCTGGGTGGACCGCGCCGCGCGCGAGGCGCTGGCGCCGCGGCTGTCGAAGCTGCCGCGCCCGGACCTGGCCTGGGTCGTGGCCGGCGTGCTGGCCCTGGTCGTGCTGCTGCTGGCACTGCGCGATCGGCCGGTGCCGCCGCCGGCGACGGCGGAAGCGCCCGAGGCGGGCAGCACCGACGCGCCCGCGCCCGAGCCGGCCGTGCCCTACCTGCCCGGCGGCGAACTGGCGGCGCGCGTGCGCCTGGCCGGCGCGTCGTCCGAACCGGCCTGGGGCCAGCTGCTGGGCCTGTGGACCGTGCGTGCGCAGGAAGCCACGGTGGACCAGGCGCAGGCCTGCCCGCCGTCGCTGGCGCCCGGCCTGTATTGCCTGCGCGGCCGCGCCACGCTGGGCAAGCTCGCGGCGCTGGGTCGCCCGGCCCTGCTGCGCCTGCAAACCGCCGAGGGCGAGACCTGGGCCGTGCTGCTTGGCGCCGACGCGGTGCGCGTGCGCCTGTGGCTGGGCGGCGGCCGCTTCGACACCGACCGCCTGGCTTTCGAACGCGCCTGGCGCGGCGAGTACGCCGCGCTCTGGCGTGGCCCCGATTTCCTGCTGCCCGCTCCGGTGCCCGGCGCCAGCGGCCCGGCCGTGGACTGGATCCACGACCGCCTGCGCGACCGCGCCGGCCTGCAGTCGCCCGATGCCGGCCCGGCCGTGTTCGACGCGGCCAGCGTGGCCGCGGTGCGCCGCCTGCAGGAAGCCAACGGCCTGGCCGCCGACGGCGTGGTCGGCCCGGAAACCCTGCTGGCGCTGGCGGCCCGCGAAAACGAGGGCCCGCGCCTGCGCCGGGTGCTGGACTGATGTCGCTGATCCTCGAAGCGCTGAAGAAATCCGAAGCCGAGCGCCAGCGCGGGCAGGCGCCCGGGCTGTTCGTCGAACAGGCGCCGCTGGCGCGCGCGCGCCGCGAGGGTGCGCCGGCGTGGGCGTTTGCGCTGGGGGCGCTGTTGCTGGTGGTGCTGGCGGTGTTTGGCTGGCGGGAGTGGCAGCGCGTCGATGTCGTGACGCCCTCTCCCCAGCCCTCTCCCGCCAGCGGGAGAGGGAGCGAAGCGGCGGTTCCCCCTCCCACCTCCGTGGGAGAGGGCCGGGGAGAGGGGGCGGTCGTCCGTGCCGAGCCGCCCGCGCCCGTGCCGATGCCCTCTCCCCAGCCCTCTCCCGCCAGCGGGAGAGGGAGCCAATCGGCGGTTCCCCCGCCTGCGGGAGAGCGAAGCGAAGCGGCAGTTCCCCCGCTTGCGATTGAGGGAAGCGAAACGGCAGTTCCCCCTCTCCCGCCTGCGGGAGAGGGCCGGGGAGAGGGCAGCATCCCGCGCCTGGCCGACCTCGCCGCCGGCGAACGCGCCGCGCTGCCGCCGCTCAAGCTCACCATGCACGTCTTCGCCGACGACCCGGCGGCGCGCTTCGTCATCCTCGACGGCCGCCGCCTCGGCGAGGGCGCGATGGTGGCCGACGGCGTCGTGCTGCGCGGCATCGACCGCGACGGCGTGGTGATCGAGGCCCAGGGCCGCGCGCTGCGCCTGCCGAGGCCCTGAACGTGTTCGTGAACCTGCCCACGCGGCGCAAGTCGCACTGGCGCTGGGCCACGCCGCTGCTGGCGGCGCTGATGGTGGGCGCCTACATCTGGATCGCGCTGCTCGCCGACGACGCCGCCTGGCGCGCCACCCTGCTGCGCTGGGGCACCATCTCCGGCAGCGTCACCGAATGGCGCGCCGCGCTGCGCGACGAACGCCTGCTCACCCTGCTCAGCGCGCTCTTCATCCACGCCGGGCCGGTCCACCTGGCCGGCAACCTGCTCTTCCTGCTCATCTTCGGCCTGCCCGCCGAGCGGGTGATGGGCCCCTGGCGCTACCTGCTGCTCTTCCTCGCCGGCGGCGCCCTGGCCAACCTCGCCGCCGCGCTGCTGATGGGCGACCCGGCGCGCGCCATCATCGGTGCCAGCGGCGGCGTGTCGGCGGTGATCGGCGCCTACCTGGCACTCTTCCCCACCGCGCGCCTGGGCGTGGTGGTGCCGCTGGGCCTGTGGCTGGAATTCATCAAGCTGCCGGCGGCACTGCTGATCGGCCTGTGGGCGGTGCTGCAGCTGGTCTTCACCTTCGTCGGCCCCAGCTTCGGCGCCGTGGCCTGGTGGGCGCACCTGGCCGGCTTCGGCGTGGGCCTGGTGTACGCGCTGGCGCTCAAGCCCGCGCTGGCGCGGCGTTCACGCGGCCAGTAAAGCCGGGAATATAATCGCGGGCCATGAACCAGCGCATCCTCTACAAGGTCACGTTCCTCAACGCCGGCAAGGTGTACGAGATCTACGCGCGCCGCGTGGCGGCCAGCTCGCTGTGGGGCTTCACCGAAGTGTCGGACCTGGTGTTCGACGCCAAGGAAGGCGTGGTGGTCGACCCCACCGAAGAGCGCCTGCGCGATGAGTTCGCCGACACCCGCGTGCTGCACCTGCCGATGCAGAGCGTCGTGCGCGTCGAGGAAGTCGACCGCAAGGGCCAGCTGAGCATCCGCGACGCCAGCACCGGCGAGAAGGTGGTCACGCCCTTCCCGCTGCCGGCCAAGCCGCGCTGAACCCCGTGTCCGCCGACGGGTCGCTGGCGGACCGGATCGCGGATTTCCTGCGGGACGCCGGCATCCGGGTGCGCGAGGCGCCGGTGCCCGACGACGCCTTCCTGCCGGGCGTGCAGGTGCAGGCCGGCGAGATCATCTTCGACCGTGCGCGCCTGGCCTGGCCCGGCGACCTGCTGCACGAAGCCGGCCACATCGCCGTCACGCCCGCCGCGCGCCGCCACGAACTGCCGGCGCTGCTCGACGGCCATCCGATCAACGCCCCCGGCGGCGAGATCGAAGCCACTGCCTGGGCCTACGCGGCCTGCGTGCACCTGGGCCTGCCGGCCTCGGTGCTGTTCCACCCCGGCGGCTACCACGGCCGCTCGGAGTCGCTGGTGATGACCTACTCGCTCGGCGTCCACCCCGGCAGCGCCGGCCTGGCCGCCCACGGCCTCACCCTCGTCGGCGAACAGGCGCGCGAGCGCGGCCTGCCGCCCTACCCCCACATGCTGCGCTGGCTGCGCGACTGAGAGAGACCGCCATGACCCTGACCGCCGTCGTCCTGCTGGGCTACATCGCCTGGACCCTGCTCCTGCTGCTGGTGATGGAGCTCATGCGCACCGGCCTGGTGCTCAGCGGGCGCCGCCGCGCCGACAGCTTCCGCCCCGACGGCAGCGACGGCACGCCCTTCGCGCAGCGGCTGGCCCGGGCGCACGCCAACTGCCTCGAGGGTTTCCCGGTGTTCGGCGGCCTGATGCTGGTGGCGTTGCTGGCCAGCCTGCACACCGTCACCGACCCGCTGGCGCCCTGGCTGCTGGCCGCGCGCGTGGCGCAGTCCAGCGTGCACCTGGCCTCGACCGGCGCCACCGCCGTGACCGTGCGCTTCGGCTTCTTCGCGGTGCAGCTGGGCATCGCCAGCTGGTGGTGCGTCCGCCTGCTCGGGGCCTGGGCCGGCGCGTGAGCGCGGCGCGTTCGCCGCTGGCGCTGGCCGCGCTGGTGGCGCTGGCGCTGGCGGCTTTCGCAGGCAATTCGCTGCTCGCGCGCGTGGCGCTGCGCGACGGCGGCATGGACGCGGCCAGCTTCACGGCCCTCCGCCTGGTGTCCGGCGCGCTGGTGCTGTGGGCGCTGGTGTCGCTGCGGCGCGCGCCCGCGGCCCGCGGCAGCGGCGACTGGATTTCGGCATTGGCGTTGTTCGCCTACGCGGCGCTGTTTTCGCTGGCGTACGTGCAGCTCGAGGCTGGCGCCGGCGCGCTGCTGCTGTTCGGCGCGGTGCAGGCGACGATGATCGGCCGCGGCCTGGCCGCGGGCGAACGACTGGCGCGGTGGCAGTGGCTGGGCCTGCTGGTGGCGCTGGCCGGCCTGGTGGGTTTGCTGCTCCCGGGGCTGTCGGCACCGCCGCCGCTGCCCTCGTTGCTGATGCTGGGCGCGGGCGTCGCCTGGGGCGCGTACTCGCTGCGCGGACGCGGCGCCCTCGATCCGCTGCGCACCACCGCCGGCAACTTCCTGCGCACGCTGCCGATGGCCGCGCTGTTCCTGCTTGCGCTGCTCTCGCAGCTCCAGGTCGACACGCCCGGATTGCTCGCGGCGCTGGCCTCGGGTGCCTTGGCTTCGGGGGTTGGCTATGCGATCTGGTACACCGCCCTGCCCTCGCTGCGCCGCGCCTCGGCCGCGACGCTGCAGCTCGCGGTGCCGCTGATCGTTGCCGTGGCCGGCGTGCTCTGGCTGGGCGAACCGGCCACGCTGCGCCTGCTGCTGGCTGGCGCGGCCATCCTGGGCGGCGTGGCGCTGGTGCTGCGGGCCGGCAAGCCGGCGACCTGACCGCTCGGGATAAGCCGCGGCTAGAAGCGCCGGCGCGAGCGCGCGGTGGCGGTGCCGGCCTTGAGCGCGTCGAGCGCGCGGGCGATGGCGGCGTCGCCTTCGATCAGCTCGCCGGTGCTGTCGTCGTCGCCGCCCTCGGCGGCCAGGTGGCCGGCGAGGTCGCTCTCGCGCAGCGAGCGCGCCGCGGCGCCGCGCAGCACGATGTCGGGGCGGATGCCGCGGGCCTGGATCGATTCGCCGCTGGGCGTGTAGTAGCGCGCGGTGGTGAGCTTGATCGAATCGCCGTTGTCGAGCGGCACCACCGTCTGCACCGAGCCCTTGCCGTAGGTGCGCGAACCCATCACCGAGGCGCGGCCATGGTCGCGCAGCGCGCCGGCCAGCACTTCGGCGGCGCTGGCGGTGCCGGTGTCGACCAGCACCACCACCGGCGCGCCCTGCAGCAGGTCGCCGGGGCGGGCATGGAAACTGGCGTTCGAATACGCGAGGCGGCCCTTGGTGCGCACGATCAGGCCGCCCTCGAGCAGCGCGTCGGCGGCCTCGACCGCCGCGCTGAGCAGGCCGCCCGGGTTCGAGCGCAGGTCGAGCACCAGGCCGCGCAGCGGCGCCTCGCCGTCGCGGGTGAGCGCGCGCAGCTGCCGGCGCAGCGCCGGGCCGGTGTCGGCCTGGAAGGTGCTGATGCGCAGGTAACCGTAACCCGGCTCGAGCAGCTTGCTGGCCACCGAGGCCACGCGGATGGTCTCGCGCGTGATTTCGACATCGAAGGCCTCCGGCTCGCCGGTGCGCTCGATGGTCACCACCACCGTGGTGCCGGCGTCGCCGCGCAGCGCGTGGTGCGGGTTGGGGTTGGACAGCAGCGGCTCGCCGTCGATGGCGGTGATGATGTCGCCGGCACGCAGGCCGGCGCGGTGCGCGGGCGTGCCGTCGATGGGCGCGACCACGCGCAGGGTGTCGTCGGGGCGGCGCTCGGTTTCCACGCCGATGCCCACGTACTCGCCCTCGGTGTCGGCGACCAGCGCTTCGGCTTCGTCCTTGTCGAGGTAGGCGCTGTGCGGATCGAGGTCGGAAAGCAGGCCGCGCAGCGAGGCCTTCATCAGCGCCTCGTCGTCCACGTCCTCGACGTAGGCGTCCTTGACCGCGTTGAACACCGACACGTAGCGGCGGATCTCGGCCAGCGGCACCTCGGCCGGCGCCGTCTCCGCCACCACCGGGTCGCTGGCGTCCACCGGCGCCGGCGATTGGGCCAGGGCCAGGGACGGAAACAGCAGCAGGGCGGGCAGCAGGCGCATCGTCTGATTATGCGCCTGAAGGCGCTCCTACGGGCCAGGATCCGTGCGATCAGGGGCGCAGCCAGGGCTTGGGGTCCTGCGGCTGGCCGTTGCGGCGCAGCTCGAAATACAGGGCCGGGCGCCCCTGGCCGCCGGAGCTGCCGACGGTGGCCAGCGGGTCGCCGGCGCGCACCCAGTCGCCGGCGTCCTTGAGCAGGGCGTCGTTGAAGGCGTACAGGCTCATCCAGCCGTCGCCGTGGTCGACGATGGTCAGCAGGCCGTAGCCCTTGAGCCAGTCGGAAAACGCCACCCGGCCGGGGGCCACGGCGCGGACCTCGGCACCGGCGGTGCCGGCGATCAGCAGCCCATCGCTGCCCCGGCCGTCGGGCAGGCGGCCGCCGAAGGCCGCCAGCACCGTGCCCGCGAGCGGCTTGCCGAGCTGGCCGCGGCGGCTGGCGAAGGGGCGGTTGTCGTCCACCTGGCGCGGGATGTCGGCCACGGCGTCGCGCAGCTGCTCGAGCAGCCTGACCACGCCGGCCTCGTCCTTGCCCAGCGCCGCCAGCCGCGCGGCGCGGTCCTTGAAGCCGGCCTCCAGCGTGGCCAGCAAGGTGGCGCGCTCGCCGCGCTGGGTCTCGAGCGCGGCCAGGTCGGCCTGCTGGCGGGCGCGTGCGGCTTCGAGCACCTCGCGCTGGTCCTGGATTTGCCGGGCGACGGCGGCCAGCGCACGCAGCTCTTCGATCAGGCCGGCGATGCGCTCCTGGCGGTCGGCCTGGAAATAGCGGTGGTAGGCCAGCACGCGGGCCAGGTCGGCCGCGCGGTCCTGGGCCAGCAGCAGCTTGAGCTGTTCGTGCCGGCCCAGCGCATAGGCCGAGCGCACCAGCGCCGACAGCGCCTCGCGCTGGCCCGACAGGCCGGCCTCGAGCTCGCCCTGCTGCGACTGCAGCTGCTGCAGTTCGGTTTCGGTGGTGGCGATGCCGGCCTCGGTGCGTCGCAGCGCGCGCACCGCTTCGCCGACCTTGGCGTCGGCGGCACGCAGCTCGCGGCTGGCGGCGCCGCGCTCGCCCTCGAGCGCGCGCTGCTCGGCGGTGATGTCGCGGATCTGCTTGCGCAGCTGCTCGAGCCGCTGCTGCGCGGCGGCCTCCTTCTTCGCGCGGTCGGCGTCCTGGGCCGCGGCGGGCGCGGCCAGCGCGCCCAGGCAAAGCGCCAGCGCGAAGGCGCGGATCAAGCCAGCGCCACCAGCGGGCGGCCGGTCATCTCGGCCGGCTGCGGCAGTCCGAGCAGGGCCAGCATCGTCGGCGCGATGTCGCGCAGGGCGCCGCCGGCGCGCAGCGTGGCGGCGCGGCCGCAGTAGACGAAGGGCACCGGGCCGACGGTGTGCGAGGTGTGCGGCTGGCCGGTTTCCGGGTCGCGCATCATCTCGAGGTTGCCGTGGTCGGCGGTGACGATCATCTCGCCGCCCACTTCGGCCAGCGCCGCGCGGATCGCGCCCAGGGCGTGGTCCACCGCCTCGGCCGCCTTCACCGCCGCGGCCAGCACGCCGGTGTGGCCGACCATGTCGGGGTTGGCGATGTTGCAGATGATCACGTCGTGCCGGCGCGCGCGGATGTCGTCGGTCAGGCGTGCGGTCAGCTGCGGCAGGCTCATCTCCGGCTGCAGGTCGTAGGTGGCGACCTTGGGCGAGGGCACCAGCGCGCGCTCCTCGCCCTCGACCAGCGGCTCCCTGCCGCCGCTCATGAAGAAGGTGACGTGGGCGTACTTCTCGGTTTCGGCGATGCGCAGCTGGCTCAGGCCGTTCGCCGCCAGCACTTCGCCCAGGGTGTTGCGCAGGTCTTCGGGCGCGAAGGCCACGGGCGCCGGCAGCTTCGCGTCGTACTCGGTGAGGCAGACGAATCGGCCAAGCCTGGGCACGCGGCGCGCGAAGCCGTCGAAGGCCGGGTCGGTGAAGGCGGCGGTGAGCTGGCGCGCGCGGTCGGCGCGGAAGTTCATGAACACCACCGCGTCGCCGTCGCGCATCGGGTGGTGGCCGCGGATGACGGTGGGCTGGACGAACTCGTCGTTCTCGCCGCGGCCATAGGCCGCCTGCAGGGCGGTGAGCGGGTCGGAGGCGGTGTCGTCGGCCTCGGCCTCGACGATGGCCTTCCAGGCGCGCTCCATGCGGTCCCAGCGCTTGTCGCGGTCCATGGCGAAGTAGCGGCCGCTGACGCTGGCCACGCGCACGTCGCCGTCGGCGCAGAGGGCATGCAGGGCCTGCAGGCTGGGCTCGGCCGAACGCGGCGGCATGTCGCGGCCGTCGAGGAAGGCGTGCACGGCGATGTCGGCCACGCCCTCGCGGCGGGCCAGCTCGACCATGGCGAAGACGTGGTTCTCGTGGCTGTGCACGCCGCCCGGCGAGAGCAGGCCGAACACGTGCAGGGTGCCGCCGGCGGCCTTGGCGGCCCGGCAGGCGGCGACGAGCTCGGGGTTGGCGAAAAAGCTGCCGTCTTCGATGGCCGCGTCGATGCGGGTCAGGTCCTGGTAGACGATGCGGCCGGCGCCGATGTTCATGTGGCCGACCTCGGAATTGCCCATCTGGCCGTCCGGCAGGCCGACGTGGCGGCCCTCGGTGTGCACCAGGGTGTGCGGGCATTCGGCCAGCAGGCGGCGCCAGTTGGGCAGCCGGGCCTGGGCCAGGGCGTTGTCGGCGGGGTCGTCCCGGTGGCCCCAGCCGTCGAGGATCAGCAGCAGCAGGGGCTTGGGGCGGTTCTGGGCGGAAGGCACGGCAGGCTCCGGGACGTGTGGCACGGGCGAATTGTAGCGGGCCGGGGCATCGTGGGTCCGTCGCGGCTTTAAACCCCCGGGCCAGCCGCCGCATCAGACCGGGACAACCCAAGGAGACCCGCCATGCGCATTCGCCCCCTCGCCCACGCCCTGCTGCTCTCGCTGGCCTTCGCCGGCGCGCCGGCGCTGGCCCAGGAGAACGTGGACAAGGTCTTCGGCGGCATCACCGCCGAGGCCGGCCGTGAGTACGGCACGCTTGAAACCGTCAACGGCGGCATCACCGTGCGCGCCGGCGCCACCGTGCGCAAGGCCAGCGCGGTCAACGGCGGCATCACCATCGGCCGCGACGCCCGCGTGGGCAGCGCAGAGACGGTGAACGGCGGCATCCGGCTGGCCGAGGGCGCGGTCGCGGGCGGCGTCGAGACGGTCAACGGCGGCATCCGCATCGACAAGCGGGCCGAGGTGGAGGACGACGTGGAACTGGTCAACGGCGGCATCACCGTGGACGACGAGGCGCGCATCGGCGGCGACCTGTCGAACGTCAACGGCGGCATCCGCCTGGGCCAGGCCGAGGTGGGCGGCTCGGTGACCACCACCAACGGCGACATCACCCTCGACGGCACGACGGTGCGCGGCGACCTGCGCGTGGAGAAGCCGACCGGCTGGTTCTCCGGCCGCAAGCGCCTGCCGCGGGTGGTGATCGGCGCCGGTTCGGTGGTCGAGGGCAACCTGGTGTTCGAGCGCGAGGTGGAGCTGTACGTGCACCCGGACGCCCGCGTGGGCAAGCAGCAGGGCACCGCGCCCCTCATGCTCGACCGCCCCGACGCCCCGCGCGCCGACTGAACCAGGCGAACCAGGTTCATTTTATCCAACCCGGTTCACCGGCCCGCACTGGCCCGCGGGCCGGTGAACCGGGTTGGATAAAATGAACCTGGTTCGATTGGGGCTAGAATCGGGGTTTCCGTTCAGCTGGAGACCCCACGAATGAAGCACACCCTGCTGTTTGCGGCCGCGGCGCTGGCGCTGTCGGCCTGCAGCCCGGCGCCTGAACCGGCGGCCGAGGCCCCGGTGGCCACCGCCGCCCCGTCGGCCGACCACGGCTTCGGCCCCGAGATCTCGGCCGAGGACTTCGCCGCCCACGTGCGCGTGATGTCGTCGGACGAGTTCGCCGGCCGCGCCCCGGGCACCATCGGCGAGCAGATGACCGCCGACTACCTGGTGTCGCAGTTCGAGCGCCTGGGCCTGCAGCCCGGCAACGGCGACAGCTGGTTCCAGGACGTGCCGATGGTCGCCACCACGGCCGACGAAGCCACCAGCAGCGCGAAGTTCGTGCTCGGCGGCAGCGACCGCGCCCTCGCCTTCGGCAGCGACATGGCCCTGGGCACCCGCACCGCGCAGGCCGAGGTTTCGGTGGACGCCAGCGAGCTGGTGTTCGTCGGCTACGGCGTGAACGCGCCGGAAGCGAACTGGAACGACTACGCGGGCCTGGACGTGAAGGGCAAGACCGTGGTCATGCTGGTCAACGACCCGGGCTTCCACGTCGGCGACGAGCAGCTCTTCAGCGGCAAGAAGATGACCTACTACGGCCGCTGGACCTACAAGTTCGAAGAGGCCGCCCGCCAGGGCGCCGCCGCCGCGCTGATCATCCACGACGACGCCGGCGCCGGTTACGGCTGGGACGTGGTCAAGAACAGCTGGTCGGGCGAACAGTACGACCTGCCGGCCAGCGCCGACCCGGAGCCGCGCCTGCCGATGCAGGGCTGGATCACCGGCGACGTGGCCAAGGAGCTGTTCGCGGCCGCCGGCCAGGACCTCGACGCGCTGCGCATCGCCGCCAACAAGCCCGGCTTCACCGCCGTGGCCCTGGGCGACGCCACCTTCACTGCCAAGCTCAACTCGAGCATCAAGGAAGCCAGCTCGCGCAACATCCTGGCCAAGATCCCCGGCAGCACCCGCCCGGACGAGGCCATCGTCTACACCGCGCACTGGGACCACCTGGGCACGCACGACGGCCCCGAGGGCGAGGACCACGTCTACAACGGCGCCATCGACAACGCCACCGGCGTGGCCGGCGTGCTCGAGATCGCCGAGGCCTTCACGGTGCAGAACCCGGCACCGGAGCGCAGCGTGGTGTTCCTGCTGGTGACGCTCGAGGAGTCGGGCCTGCTGGGCTCGAAGTACTACGCCGCCAACCCCGTCATCCCGCTCAAGGACACCGTCGCCGTGGTCAACCTCGACGCGATGAGCGTCGTCGGCCCGACCCGCGATTTCGTGGTGATCGGCCTGGGCAACAGCGAGCTCGACGACGTGCTGCGCCCGATCGCCGAGGCCCAGGGCCGCGTGCTGGTCGAGGAGGACGGCGTGGAAAAGGGCTTCTTCTTCCGCTCCGACCACTTCAGCTTCGCCAAGTTCGGCGTGCCGGCGCTGTATGCCAAGGGCGGCATCGACCACGTCGAGAAGGGCGTGGAGTACGGCCGCGAGATCCAGGCCCGGTACACCAACGTGGCCTACCACAAGCCCGCCGACGAGTTCGACCCGAACTGGGACCTGCGCGGCGTGGTGCAGGACCTGCAGGCGCTCTACGGCGTCGGCCGCGAACTGGCCGGCAACGAGGCCTGGCCGAACTACGTCGAGGGCAACGCCTTCAAGGCCGCCCGCGACGCCTCCCGCGCTGGCGAATAACTCCCGCCGCCGCAAGAGAAAAGGCCGCCCGCCCGGGCGGCCTTTTTTTTGGTTCTTCACCCAAGTCCGGGGAAGGCCGCCCGGATCTTCAAGAAGAAGTAGGCGTCATCGCGGTAGCCGTAGGCCACCCGTTTGATGACCTTGATCTT
>NZ_MEDO01000024.1 GCF_001724815.1 Arenimonas sp. SCN 70-307
GTCGGCCACGGCCGGCCCCGATTTGCTGCTTAGACACCAACAAATCTACCGGGTCGGCCGTGCGCCACTCCCCTCAGTTGGGAGAAGAACCTTTTTTTTCGCCTATAATCCGGGGCCACCGCGAAAGGCCCGCACCTGATGTCCCAAGCCGCGATCGTCGACGAAACCCGGTTCCGCAAGCACCTGCGGCGCGCCGAGGCCTACCAGGCCCAGGGCCTGCGCGAGGACGCGCTGGCGAGCTACGCCGCGGCCGCGGAGGCCAATCCGGACGACATCCCGACCCGGCTGCGCATGGTCGACCTGCACCTGGGCGCGCGCCGCCACAACCCGGCCCGCGCCGAGGCACTGCGTGCCACCTCGGGCTTCGTCTCCAGCCCGAAGATCGCGCTCGAGCTGGTCGAGCGCTTGTTCACGCTGGGCGAAACCCACGTGGTGGTGCAGATCGCCCGGCAGCTGCACCCCGGCATGTGGGACTCGGCGCAGTCGCTGGCCGAGATGGCGCGCCACCTCACCCTGATGGGTGCGCACGACCTCGCCGACGGCTTCGCCAAGGCGGCCGTGCAGCGCGACGGCCGCCATCCGCCTTCCTTGTTCATCATGGCCACGATGGACATCTTCTTCGGCCGCATGGACGCGGCGGCCGAGCACATCGGGCGCTGCCTGGAGCTGGTGCCGCACGACCCGAGTTCGAACTGGCTGATGTCGCGCCTGCGCCGTCCCGACGCCGGGCCGCGCATCGACCGCATCCGCGCGGCGCTGGCCGCCTCGCCGTCGGCCGAGGCCCAGTCCTGGCTCTGGTACGCGCTGCACGGCGAACTGCACGAGCTGCGTGACTACGCGGCGTCGTGGGAAGCCCTGATGCAGGGCTGCGCGGCAAAGCGTTCGCTGCTGGCCTACGACCCGGCGCGGGAAACGCAGATGTACGACACCCTGCGCCGCTGGAACGCGCACGAGCTGGCCCGGCCGGGAGGCCACCGCGACCCCTCGCTGGTGCCGATCTTCGTCATCGGCCTGCACCGCTCGGGCACCACCCTGGCCGAGCGCATCCTCTCCGGCCACCCCGCCATCCAGGGCGCCGGCGAAACCTATGAGTTCACCACCGCGCTGCGCCGGGCCAGCGGCCTGCACTTCAAGGGCGAAACCTCGCTCGAGGTGATCCAGGCCCGCACCACGCTCGACTACGGCCAGCTCGGCCGCGACTACCTCGAAGGCATGCGCTGGCGCGCCGGCGGCAAGCAGTACGTCACCGAGAAGCTGCCTTCGAACTACGTCAACGTCGGCTTCATCGCCCGGGCGCTGCCGCAGGCGCGCTTCGTGCACCTGCGCCGGAACGCCATCGACGTGGGCCTGTCGAACCTGCGCACGCTGTTCAACGAAGCCTGCCCGTTCTCCTACGACCAGATGGACTTCGTCGAGCACCACGGCCGCTACCGAGCGCTGATGCAGCGCTGGCGCGAGCTTCTGCCCGGCCGCCTGATCGACGTGGACTACGACGAGATGGTCGCCCAGCCCGAGGCCACCGCCCGCAAGCTGGCCGGCTTCTGCGGCCTGGAGTACGACCCGGCCATGGTGCGCATCGAAGAGCGCACGGACGCCGTGGCCACCGCCTCGAGCGTGATGATGCGCGACGGCATCCGCAAGGACCGCGGCGGCCTGTGGCAGGCCTACGCGCAGTGGCTGCAGCCGATGATCGACAAGCTGTCGGACATCCCCGGCTACCGCTGAAGGGTCAATCCAGGATGTGCTGCCGCTCGGGGTAGAAGGCGGCGTAGGCCTCGGTGACCGCGGCCACCATCGCCCGCTCGCGCTCGTCCAGGAACGGGTTCCAGACGTCGAGGATCAGCACCACGCGCGCTTCCTGGCTGCGGTTCCAGGCCTCGTGCTCGATGGTGTCGTCGAAGGCCAGGATTTCCCCGCGCCGCCACTGCCGGGTGTCGTTGCCCACGCGGATGGCGCAGTCGGGCGGGATGATCAGCGGCAGGTGCACGATGGTGCGCGTGTTGGTGGCGCCATGGTGCGGCGGGATGTGCGTGCCCGGCCGCAGGCGCGAGAAGAAGGCCGTGGGCCCGCGCTCGCGGATGTGCACCAGCGGCACATCGTCCAGCGCCGCCGCCGTCACCGGGCAGGCCTCGCAGTTGCGCACCACGCGCTCGCCCTGGTTGTGCAGGAAGAACACGCCCCAGTCGGGGTTGTGGTTGATGGCGCGCCAGGCGTCGCTGTCGGGCACCTCGCCGTCGGGCTTTTGCACGTAGGGAATGAAACCCTGCTCGCCACCGGCCACCAGCGCCGTCACTTCGGCGGTGATTTCATCGGTGCGCGCCTCGAGCGCGGCGGCCCAGGGGAACAGCTCGCGCGGGTAGAAGGTGAGCGCCGGAAGCTTGGGGAAGTACATGAAACCCGGCTTGGGCAGCTGCGGCTTGGCGCGGCCCATCAGGATCTCGAAGCACTCTTCGAAGCGTGCGCCGGCCACGGTGCCGGCGGGTGCCTGCGCCATCGCCTGGCGCAGGGCGTCCTCGAGCTGGCGCTGTTCGGCGCGCACGAGTTCCGAGCCGTGCGCCAGCTGCTGCTGCAGCGTAACGGGCAGGGTGGGGATGCGCGCGGCCTGGTCGAGCGCGGCGCGGTAGTGCTGGGTGGCCTCGCGCACGCGCCCTGCGGATTCGAGCACCTGCGCCAGGTCCAGGCGCACCGGCAGGAAGCCCGGGTCCAGCGCCAGCGCGGCCTCGTAGGCTTCGATGGTGCCGCCGGCATTGCCCAGGGCCGCCAAGATGCGGCCACGGTTGGCCTCGAACACGGCGGCGCGCGGCTGCCCGGCGCAGGCCTGTTCGATCAGGCGGCGCGCGTCCTCCAGCCGGCCGGCCCAGAAGCTCTGCATCGCCAGGAAATGTGCCGCGGGGCCGTGGTCCGGCGCCGCGGCGAGCACCTCGCGGTAGCGCCGCGCCGCGTGCTCGGCCTGGCCCGATTGCGCCAGGCGTTCGGCCTCGGCGGCCATGGCCTGGATCTGGGGCGTGTGGGTCATGGCGATGCTGCCGTCGGATGCGTCCCGCCATTATCACCGTGCCCAAGGGGCGGCGCTATAATCGGCCCCTTGTCTCGCAGGGAAAAAACGATGGCCGACGATTCGACGCTGCTGGCCGAGCGGCGCAGGAGCTGGACGAACTACTGGGCCAGCGGCGCCCTGCATTCGTGCCTGGGCAGCTTCGACGGCAATTACGCCGGCGAAGTGCCGGAGGCCTGGCGCGGCGCGCTGGCGGCGCTGCCCGCGGGCGCCACCGTGCTCGACCTGTGCACCGGCAACGGCGCGCTGCCGGCGCTGTTCGTCGGCGAGCCGGCCGGCGCGGCCCTGGCCCGCATCCACGCCGTCGACCTGGCGCAGATCCGCCCGGACTGGGTGAACCAGCTCGAGCCGGGCCAGCGCGAGCGCGTGGCCTTCCAGGGCGGCATCCAGGCCGAATCGCTGCCTTTCGAGGATGCCAGTTTCGACCTCGTCTGCAGCCAGTTCGGCATCGAGTACACCGACCTGGGCCGCTCGCTGCCCGAGGTGGCGCGCGTGCTCAAGCCCGGCGGCCTGTTCGCCGTGGTGCTGCACGACACCGAATCGCTGATGTGCCGCAACGCCCGCGAGGAGCGCACCCACCTGGCGTGGATGGCCGAGCACAACCCCATCGCCCGCGCGGCCGAGCTTTGCCGCTTCGTCGCCCGCGCCGCCACGCCGGAAGGCCGCCAGGCGCTGGCCGCCGATCCGGCCGCCGAGAAGGCGCGGCTGGCCTTGAATGAAGTGATGGCCGCCATGACCCTGCGCGCGCAGGAGCACGTGGTGCCCGACGTGCTGGTGCAGTCGCAGCGCACCATCTTCGAGGCCATCCAGGCCGCGATGCGCTCCGGCGACGCCGAGGTGGGCCTGCAGGGCCTGGCCTGGCTGCGGGAGCAGCTGCTGCAGTCCGACCTGCGCCTGGCCGAGCTGCTCGGCTGCGCGCTCGACGAGGCCGCGCTCGACGGCTTCCTCGCCGGCACCGGACTGGCCGAGGAAACCCGGCGTCCGCTCACCTTCCCGGGCGGCGACCGCCTCGGCTGGTGGCTGCAGGCGCGCAAGCCCGCCTGATGCCCGATCGGCGGGGCCGGGCATCGCGCCCGCGCCCCGCGCTTTGAATCGCCTGCCTCAGCAGCAGCCGTGGTCGCCGAACTGGGCGTGCCCGGCCTGCGCCGCGACGCCGCGGGTGAGGCCCTTCTCGCTGGCCACGTAATGCTCGGCGATCACCTTGGCCACGGCCGAGGTGACGCGCTTGCCGGTGGGGATGTGCAGGAATTCGTTCGGGCCGTGCGCATTGCTGTGCGGTCCCAGCACGCCGGTGATCATGAACTGCGCGCCCGGGAACTTCTCGCCCAGCATGCCCATGAACGGGATGGTGCCGCCCTCGCCCATGTACATCGCCGGCGCACCGAAGAACTCGCGGCTGGCATGGTTGATGGCGTGCTCGAGCCAGGGCGCGAGCGCCGGCGCGTTCCAGCCGGTGCTGGCCTTCTCGAGCTCCACTTCCACCTTGCAGCCGTTCGGCGGGTTGGCCTCGAGCACGCGCTTGAGCACCTCGCCGGCCTTCTTCGGCTCGAGCGTGGGCGGCAGGCGCAGGCTGAGCTTGACCGCGGTGTGCGGGCGCAGCACGTTGCCGGCGCTGTGCAGCGGCGGCATGCCGTCGGCACCGGTGACCGACAGGGCCGGGCGCCAGGTGCGGTTGAGCACCAGCTCGGTCAGGTCGGGGTTCATCGGCGTCATGCCCGGCAGGAACGGGAACTTGTCCCAGACCTCGCTGCCCAGCACGTCGGCGGCGGCGCGCGCCTGGCGGATGCGCTGCTCGGGGATGTCGACGTAGAGGTCCTCGACCAGGATCCTGCCGGTGGTTTCGTCTTCGAGGCGCGAGAGCAGCTGGCGCAGGATGCGGAAGCTCGAGGGCACGATGCCGCTCGCGTCGCCGCTGTGCACGCCTTCGCTGAGCACGCTGACCTTGAGGTTGCCGCCGGCCAGGCCGCGCAGCGAGGTGGTGCACCAGAGCTGGTCGTAGTTGGCGCAGCCCGAATCCAGGCACACCACCAGCGAGGGCTTGCCGATGCGCGCGGCCAGGTGGTCGACGTAGTAGGGCAGGTCGTAGCTGCCCGATTCCTCGCAGGCCTCGATGAGGATGACGCAGCGGCTGTGCGGCAGGCCCTGCTCCTGCAGCGCGCGGATGGCGGTGAGCGAGCCGTAGAGCGCGTAACCATCGTCGGCGCCGCCGCGGCCGTAGAGCTTGTCGCCCTTGATGACCGGCTTCCAGGGGCCGAGGTCGTCGGCCCAGCCGGTCATTTCCGGCTGCTTGTCGAGGTGGCCGTAGAGCAGCACGCAGTCGTCGCCCTGGCCGGGGATCTCGATGAAGATCAGCGGCGTGCGGCCCTCGAGCTCGATGACCTCGACGCTCATGCCCTTCACCGGCTGCGCCTTCGCCCAGCCGGCCATCAGCTTCACCGCGTCGGCCATGTAGCCGTTTTCGCGCCACTGCGCGTCGAACATCGGCGACTTGTTCGGGATGCGGATGTATTCGACGAGCTGCGGGACGATGTCGCCGTCCCAGGCCTCGGCGACGAAGCGGTCGGTCTTGCTGGTGTCCATGGACAGGTCCTTTGCGTAGGCAAGGCCCTGATTTTACGCGCTTCGTGTTATGCGCGCGTGGCGGGGTAGGAAGCCGCCGACGCACGGCGGGGGGCTGTTCCCAGCCCATTCCGGGCGTTCCGGCGATGGGGCGCGGCGGCGGCGCTGCCGACACTGTGCCTGCCGACGCCAGCCCGGCGCGGCGCGACCCCAAATCCGAGGAACCGCCATGAACAAGACCGTATCCCTGCTTGCCCCGCTGCTGCTGGGCGCCTTCCTGGCCGGCGGCGCGCTGGCCGCCGAGAAGGTGGACATCAACAAAGCCGACGCCGCCACCCTCGACCGCGTGCTCGACGGCGTCGGTCCGGCCAAGGCCGAGGCCATCATCGCCCACCGCCAGAAGCACGGTGCCTTCCGCAGCGCCGACGAGCTGGTCGAAGTGAAGGGCATCGGCCTGGCCCTGGTCGAGGCCAACCGCGAGCGCATCACGGTGGGCGCCGGCAAGGCCGCCGCGCCGGCCGCCGAGCCCGAGTCCGACTGAAACGCCACCGTGGGACCCCCTTCGGCCCGGCGCCGCCGGGCCGCTTTTTCCCGAGGTCTTTCGCCACCATGAGCCACTCCCGGCCCTTGCCCGACCCCGCCATCGCCGAATTCCGCCGCGTCCGGCTCGAACGGCGCTCGGTGCCCGGCCAGACCTACCTGCTCACCGTGGCCACGCTCTATCGCCGGCCCGTGTTCGCCGACGACGAGGCGGCGCGCGCCGTCTGCCGGGTGCATAACGCCCAGTGGCCCTGGCGCGACAGCGCGGTGCTGGCCTGGGTGCTGATGCCCGACTGCTGGCAAGGCCTGGTGACGCTGGGCGAACGCGACAGCCTCTCGACCCTGATGGGGCGCTTCAAGTCGCTCACTTCCCGCGCCGTCGAAGACCGCCACCGCGTGAACGGCTGGCTCTGGGGCCGCGGTTTCGAAGACCGGGCCCTCCGCCCGGACGAGGCACCGATGGCCGCGGCCCGGCACCTGGTGGGCACGCCGCTGCGGGCCGGCCTGGTGCGGCGGCTGGGTGACTACGCTTACTGGAACACGGCGTGGCTCGACCCCGGCGGCACCTGAGGCCGCTGCGCTAGACTGCGCGGCATGATCCTGCCGCGCTACCACGTCGCCGACTCGCGCATCCCGGGCGCCGGGAAGGGACTGTTCCTGGACGAGCCGGTGGCGCGCGGGCGCATCGTGGTGGCGCCCGACGACATCCCGCGCACCTGGCGCTGGGACGAGGTGCGCGCCCAGCCCGATCCGCGGGCCGCGATGGACGCCGCGGTGCGCTGGTTCGAGGACCGCTACACCATCAGCCTCGACTGGCCCGACGAGTGTTACGTCAACCACAGCTTCGAGCCCAACGGGCTGTGGCACCTGGGCTTCATCTTCGCCGCGCGCGAGCTCGCCGCCGGCGAGGAGCTGACGGTGGACTACCGCCACCTGCTGCCCGAGGGCGAGGCCGAGGTCTTCCGCGACGCCGGCACCGGCCGCGAGATCATCGGTTTTTCCTGGGCCGAATCGCTGGCCTCGTCCACGCGCGCGCTGGCGGCGCTGCAGGCCGGCTGATGCGCCTGCTGCACCTGCCCGCCCAGGAGTACCGCCGCGAGCGCTGGCGCAACGAGCGTGGCTGGACCCGCGAGATCCACCGCCAGCCCGAGGGGGCCGCGCAATGGGACTGGCGCGCCTCGATCGCCGAGATCGACCACGATGCCCCGTTTTCGCCCTTTCCCGGCTGCGACCGCGAACTGGTGCTGCTGGCGGGCGAGGGCATGCACCTGCACTTCGACGACGGCGAGTCGGCCACGCTGCTGCCGCCGCACCAGCGCCTGCGTTTCGCCGGCGAAAGGCCGCTGCGCGCCGAGCTCATCGCCGGACCCACGCACGATTTCAACCTGATCTGGCGCCGCGATGCGGTCGAGGCCACGCTGCTGCACCGGCCGCTGGTGGGGCCGATGGTGTTCTTCGCCGAGCCCGGCACTACCTGGCTGCTGCACCTGCTGCAGGGCCAGGCGGCGTTCAAGGACCTGGCGCGGCCGCTGCGCCTGGAGCAGGGCGACAGCGCGCTGCTGCTGCCCGACCCCGACGGCCCCTCGCGCCTGATCCTGCAGGGCGGCGGCGAGCTGCTGCTTGCGAAGCTGCGATCCCGCTCCGAATCACCCCTGTAGGAGCGCCTTCAGGCGCGAATATTCTGATTTTGGCTTTGCCTTTGGCAAAGAACGGATTCGCGCCTGAAGGCGCTCCTACGGACCGCTGCGCTCAGCGGTCGTCGCGGGTCCAGACCGCGCCGTCCTCGACCTTCACCGGGAACTTGGGCACGGCCGTGTAGGCCGGCGCGCACAGGGCCTCGCCGGTGCGCAGGTCGAAGCGTGCGCCGTGCAGGGTGCACTCGACCTGGTCGCCGTCGATCGGCCCGGCGCTGAGCTCGAAGTCCTCGTGCGTGCACTTGTCCTCGAGGGCGTAGAACCGGCCGTCGAGGTTGACCACCAGGATCGGCGTATCGCCGTCCCAGGCGACGGTCGATTCGCCCGGCAGCAGCTCGGACGTGGCGCAGACGCGCACCCAGGCGCTCACAGCCGCTTCTCCAGCACCTCGAAGCGCAGGTCCGGCCGCAGCGGGATGCCGAAGCGCTCGTCGCCGTAGGGGAAGGGCTTCTTGAGGCCGGTGCGGGTGTAGCCGCGGCGCTCGTACCAGGCGATGAGTTCGTCGCGCACGTCGATCACGGTCATGCGCATCACCGCCATGCCGTAGTCGTCGCGGGCGATGCGCTCGGCCTCGGCCAGCACTTCGCGGCCCAGGCCGCTGCGCTGCAGCGTCGGCTGCACCGAGAACATGCCGAAGTAACCGGCGCCGTCCTCGACGGCCACGTGGGCGCAGGCCACCAGCGCCTCGCCGCGGAAGGCCAGCAGCACCTGGCTTTGCGGCCGGCGGAGGTTGGCGAGCACGTCCCCGGCATTGGTGCGGCGGCCGTCGAGCAGGTCGGCCTCGGTGGTCCAGCCGGCGCGGCTGGCATGGCCTCGGTAGGCCGACTCGACCAGCGCCACGATCGCATCCACGTCATCCGCCGTGGCCGCGCGGAACACCAGCGGCGCCTGCCAGCCGCCGTCAGCCTTGTTCGGTTCCTGCCAACTCATTCCTGAACCCCGTGAACCAGGTTGATTTTATCCAACCCGGTACACGGGCGGAGGGAGGGTGAACCCGGTTGGATAAAATCAACCTGGTTCACTGGAGCAGTTTGCGGACCTTTTCGATGCCGGCGGCCAGCTGCTCGACTTCGACGTGGGTGTTGTAGAAGGCCAGCGAGGCGCGGCAGGTGGCCGGCACGCCGAAGTGCGCCATCAGCGGATGCGCGCAGTGGTGGCCCGAACGCACGGCGATGCCTTCCAGGTCGAGCAGGGTGGCCAGGTCGTGCGCATGCGCGCCTTCCACCAGGAAGCTGATCACCGCCGCCTTGCCCGGCGCCGTGCCGTAGATGCGCAGGCCCGGAATGGCCGACAGGCGCTCGGTCGCGATCGCCAGCAGCGCCTGCTCGCGCGCCTCGACCTCGGCCATGCCGATGGCCGAGAGGTAGTCCACCGCCGCGCCCAGGCCCACCACGCCGGCGATGTTGGGCGTGCCGGCCTCGAACTTGTGCGGCGGGTCGTTGAACACCGTGCCCTCGAAGCGCACTTCCTTGATCATCTCGCCGCCGCCCAGGAAGGGCGGCATCTCGCGCAGGTGCTCGCGCCGCGCCCACAGCCCGCCGGTGCCGGTGGGGCCGAGCATCTTGTGGCCGGTGAAGGCGTAGAAGTCGCAGCCCAGGGCCTTGAGGTCCACCGCGCGGTGCGGCAGCGCCTGCGAGCCGTCCACCAGGGTCGGCACGCCGCGCTGGCGCGCCAGCCGGCAGATCTCGGCCACCGGGTTGACCGTGCCCAGCACGTTCGAGACGTGGGTGAAGGCCAGCAGCTTCACTTCCGGAGTGAGCTTGGCGCGCAGGTCGTCGAGGTCGAGCGCGCCCTCGGGGGTGATCTCCACCACCTTGATGCTCGCGCCGGTGCGCTGGGCCACCAGCTGCCAGGGCACGATGTTGGCGTGGTGCTCCATGCGCGTGAGCAGGATGGCGTCGCCGGCCTGCAGGCGCGGCAGCGCCCAGCTGTAGGCCACCAGGTTGATGGCGAAGGTGGTGCCGGAGGTGAGCACCAGCTCGTCGCCCGGCACGCCCAGGAAGCGCGCCAGGCGCGTGCGCGCGCCCTCGTAGGCCTCGGTGGCCTCGGTGCCCAGGGTGTGCACGGCGCGAGAGACGTTGGCGTTGTGCTCGCGGTAGAAGGCATCGACCGCGGCGATCACCTGCTGCGGCTTTTGCGACGTGTTGGCCGAGTCCAGGTACACCAGCGGCTTGCCGTGCACCTGCCGCGTGAGCACCGGGAAGTCGGCGCGGATGCGCAGCCAGTCCGGGCGGGCCTTGGCGACGGCGCTCACGCCGGTGCCCCGTCGCGCAGCAGGCGCGCGGCCACCGCGTCGCCCAGCGAGGCCGCCAGCGCGGCATCGCCCAGCACCGCCAGCGGCTCGCGCAGGAAGGCCTGCATCAGCAGCACGCGCGCCTGCGCGCCCGGGATGCCGCGGCTGCGCAGGTAGAACAGCGCGGTCTCGTCGAGGCGGCCGACGGTGGCGCCGTGCGCGGCCTTCACTTCGTCGGCGTGGATGACCAGCACCGGCTGGCTGTCGATCTCGGCGGCGTCGGAGAGCAGCAGGTTCTTGTTCGACAGCTCGGCCTCGCTGCCGTCGGCGCCGGCGCGGATCTCGATGCCGCCGTGGAAGACGGCGCGGCCGCGCGCATCGGCCAGGCCGCGCCAGGGCAGCTCGCAGCGGGTGTCGCGGGCCTGGTGGACGATGCCCAGGCGCGTGTCGAGGTGGCGCCGGCCGTCGGCCAGCAGCACGCCGCCGGCATGCAGCGCCGCGCCTTCGCCCTGCAGGGCCACGTTGAGCTCGTGGCGCGAGAGGCCGCCGCCGAGCTCGAGGTCGACGCGGCGGTATTCGGTGCCCGAGGCCAGCACGGCGTCGGTGCGCAGCAGTGCCGTGGCGCCGGCCGCGTCGTCCTGCAGGCGGGCATGCACCAGCTTCGCGCCGCCGGCCAGGTGCACGTGCATCACGTGGTTGGCCAGGTGGCGGTGTTCGCCGGCGTGCAGGTGGTGCTCGACCACGGTGAGCGCGGCGTCCTTGCGCAGCTCGACCAGGTGGCGCAGGTGCGCGGCCTGGTCCTCGCCGGCCGGCGCGCCCACGAACACCAGGTGCACCGGCGCGGTGGCCACGGCGCCCTGCTGCAGGCGCAGCAGCACGCCCTCGGTGGCCAGCGCGGCGTTGAAGCGGGCGAAGAGTTCGTCGGTGCGCTCGTAGCGGCGCGCCAGCACCGACACCGTGCGCGGGTCGTCGCCGGCCAGGGCCTGCGACAGCGGGCGCAGTTCGACGCCGTCGGGCAGCTCGTCGAGCCGGCTCAGGCCGGCATCGAACACGCCGTTGACGAACACCAGGCGCGGCGAGGGCACGTGCGCCAGCCGCGCGGCGTCCACCGGCGCGGCGGCCGGGGCTGCGAAGCCGCGGGCCGAGAGGGCGCGCAGCGAGGTGTATTTCCAGGCCTCGGTGCGCGGGCCGGGCAGGCCGGCGGCGAGCGCCGCGGCCAGCGACTCGCGGCGGGCGCCGCCGAGGCCCTGGGCTTCGACCAGCGGCGCCGGCAGCGCTTCGAAAACGGTGCGGAAGGCGTCGAGCAGGGCGCTCATGGCGTGGCCTTCGCCTCCGGGCCGACACGGTCCTTCACCCAGGCGTAGCCGTGGGCCTCGAGCTCGAGCGCCAGCTCCGGGCCGCCGCTCTCGACGATGCGGCCATCGGCCAGCACGTGCACCACGTCGGGCTTGATGTAGTCGAGCAGGCGCTGGTAGTGGGTGATGACCAGGAAGGCGCGGTCGGGCGAGCGCATCAGGTTCACGCCGTCGGCCACGGCCTTGAGCGCGTCGATGTCCAGGCCCGAATCGGTTTCGTCGAGGATGGCCAGCCTGGGTTCGAGCAGGGCGAGCTGGAAGATCTCGTTGCGCTTCTTCTCGCCGCCGCTGAAGCCTTCGTTGACGCCGCGGTGCAGCAGCTCGTCCTTGAGGTGCAGCACGGCCAGCTTCTCGCGCACCTTCTTGAGGAACTGCATCGAGTCGAGCTCGGCCTCGCCGCGGGCCTTGCGCTGGGCGTTGAGCGCGGCGCGCAGGAAGTAGGTGTTGTTCACGCCCGGGATCTCGACCGGGTACTGGAAGGCCAGGAAGACGCCGGCGGCGGCGCGCTCCTCGGGCTCCAGGCCCAGCAGGTCCTCGCCCTCGAGCGTCACCGAGCCCTCGGTGACCTCGTAGCCCTCGCGCCCGGCCAGGATGTTGCCCAGCGTGGACTTGCCCGCACCGTTGGGGCCCATGATGGCGTGCACCTGGCCCGGCTTCACCTCGAGGCTGAGCCCCTTGAGGATTTCCTTGCCGGCGACGCTGGCGTGGAGGTTGTCGATCTTGAGCATGAACATGGCATCCGTGATTGGTTTTGCTCCCTCTCCCGCCTGCGGGAGAGGGCCGGGGAGAGGGCGTCAGCCGACGGCGCCTTCCAGCGACACTTCCAGCAGCTTCTTGGCTTCCACCGCGAACTCCATCGGCAGCTCGCGGAAGACCTGCTTGCAGAAGCCGTCGACGATCATCGACACCGCGTCCTCCTCGCCGATGCCGCGGCTGCGGCAGTAGAACAGCTGGTCGTCGCTGATCTTCGACGTGGTGGCCTCGTGCTCGACGGTGGCCGTCGGGTGCTTGACCTCGATGTAGGGGAAGGTGTGCGCGCCGCACTGCTTGCCGATCAGCAGGCTGTCGCACTGGGTGTAGTTGCGGGCGCCGGCGGCGGTCTTCTCCATCTTCACCAGGCCGCGGTAGGTATTCTGGCCGCGGCCGGCGCTGATGCCCTTGGAGATGATCTTGGACTTGGTGTTGCGGCCCAGGTGGATCATCTTGGTGCCGGTGTCGGCCTGCTGGCGGTGGTGGGTGAGGGCCACCGAGTAGAACTCGCCCACCGAATCGTCGCCGCGCAGCACGCAGCTCGGGTACTTCCAGGTGATGGCCGAGCCGGTCTCCACCTGCGTCCAGCTGATCTTGGAGCGATCGCCGCGGCACTCGCCGCGCTTGGTGACGAAGTTGTAGATGCCGCCCACGCCGTTCTCGTCGCCCGGGTACCAGTTCTGCACCGTCGAGTACTTGATCTCGGCGTCTTCCAGCGCCACCAGCTCGACCACCGCGGCGTGCAGCTGGTTCTCGTCGCGCTGCGGCGCCGTGCAGCCCTCGAGGTAGGACACGTGGGCCCGCTCCTCGCAGATGATCAGGGTGCGCTCGAACTGGCCGGTGTGGCCGGCGTTGATGCGGAAGTAGGTGCTCAGCTCCATCGGGCAGCGCACGCCCCTGGGGATGAACACGAACGAGCCGTCGGAGAACACGGCCGAGTTGAGCGCCGCGAAGTAGTTGTCGCCCACCGGCACCACGCTGCCCAGGTACTGGCGCACGAGCTCGGGGTGCTCCTTGATGGCCTCGGACATCGAGCAGAAGATCACGCCCTTCTCGGCCAGCTCCTTGCGGAAGGTGGTGCCGACCGAGACCGAGTCGAACACCGCGTCCACGGCCACGCCGGCGAGCTTGGCGCGCTCGTGCAGCGGCACGCCGAGCTTGTCGTAGGTGTCGAGCAGCTCCTGCGGCACCTCGTCGAGCGACTTGTACTTCGGGCCCTTGGGCGCGCTGAAGTAGCTCAGCGCCTGCAGGTCGATCGGCGCGATCTCGAGCTTGGCCCAGTCGGGCATGGGCATGGTGAGGAACTTGCGGTAGGCGGCCAGGCGCCAGTCCGTCATCCACTCGGGCTCCTCCTTGCGGGCCGAGAGGGCGCGGATCACGTCCTCGTCCAGGCCCGGCGCGAAGGTGTCGGACTCGATGTCGGTGACGAAGCCCGCGTCGTAGCGGCGCGAGAGTTGCTGGTGGATCTGTTCGTTCTGGGTGGCCATGTCAGGCTCCGGCCGGCACGTTGGCCAGCGTCATCGGGATGGCCTTGCGCGCCGCGGAAGGCGGCAGCATCTCGGCCAGGGTGATGCCGCCGAGCGCCTCGGCGATCACGTCGTTGATGCGCCGCCAGTGCGTCTGTACGCCGCAATGCGACTCGTGCTCGCAGCTGCTGTGCTCGCCCGAGCACTCGGTCATGCCCAGCGGGCCCTCGATGGCCTCGACGATGGCGATCAGCGGGATGTCGCGGGCCGGGCGGGCCAGCCGGTAGCCGCCGCTGGCGCCGCGGAAGCTCTCGACCAGGCCGGCGTGGGCCAGGGGCTTGAGCACCTTGGCGACGGTGGGCGGCTCGAGCCGGGCGCGCTCGGCCAGTTCGGCGGACGAGTGCACGCGACCCGGCGCCTCGGCGAGGGCGACCAGGATGACGGTGGCGTAGTCGGTGAGCTTGGTGACGCGAAGCATGGCGTCGGCCTGGCGGGACTAATCAGGACTGAAATTGTACGCTTTGACCCCGGCCGGCTCAATCCACGGGGCGTGAAGCCCGGCTCAGGCCACGTCCACCCCGATCAGGCGGCCGATCAGGAACACCGTCGCGCCGGCCAGGGCGCCGATGCCCAGCATGCGCAAGCCGCCGAGCCAGGGATTGCGGCCGGAGAACAGGCTCATCGCCGCGCCGGTGCCGAACAGGCCGGCGGCGGCCAGCCCGGTGCCCCAGTAGGCGGCCCGGGGCAGGGCGCTGCCCAGGAAGAAGGGAAGCAGCGGCACCAGGGCGCCCACGGTGAAAGCGCTGAAGGAAAACACGGCGGCCCCGATCGGCGATCCGAGGTCGTCGGGGTTGAGGCCCAGCTCCTCGCGCGCCAGCACGTCCAGCGCCTGCTTGGGGTCCTGCACCAGCTGGTGGGCGAAGGTGCGGGCCTGCCCGGGCTCCATGCCGCGGGCGATGTAGATCAGCGCCAGCTCTTCGGCCTCGGCTTCCGGGTATTTGCGCAGTTCGTCGGCTTCCAGGCCGATCTGGTACTCGAACAGCTCGCGCTGCGAGCGCACCGAGACGTACTCGCCGGCGGCCATCGACAGCGCGCCGGCCAGCAGGCCGGCGATGCCGGTGGCCAGCACGGTGCCGGTGCTGGCCTGGGCGCCGACCACGCCGAGGATCAGGCTGGCGTTGGACACCAGGCCGTCGTTGACGCCGAAGATGGCGGCGCGCAGGTTGCCGCCGCCGACGGTGCGGTGGCTGAGCCCGACCTGGGCGAGGTCGGTGGGCAGCAGGTGGCCGCCCAGGGCGGCCGTGTAGGCCGACAGCCCGCGCACCTTCAGCGCCGCCAGCGCCGGCCGCACGCGCCGCGGGCCGAGCCGGCGGGCCAGCACGGCCACGAGCCGCGCGCGGGGCGTGGGAACAAAGGGCAGCGGCAGCGCCTGGCCGGCCTCGGCGGCGGCTTTTTCCCAGGTGCGTGCCTGCTCCTCGGCGGCCGCGGCCAGCGAGCCGAACAGCGCGGCGATGCGCGGGTCGCGCTCCGCGGTGGCCAGGGCCCGGTACAGCCAGGCCGACTGCTTTTCCTCGCTCCAACTGTTCGCCGGATCCATCGCGAGCCCCCGTTTCGTGCTCCCAGCATAAGCCCGGGGCTGCATGGCGTGCGCGGATTGGCCACAATGGCGTCCCTCTCGCCGTGCGGAACACCCCATGCCCAAGAAGATCGAAGCCCGCCGCTCCGCCATCCACGGCAACGGCGTCTTCGCCACCCAGGCCATCGCCAAGGGCGAGCGCGTGGTGCGCTACAAGGGCAAGCTGCGCACGCACGAGGAAGTCGACGGCGAGTACGGCGAGCAGCCGGAGACGGGCCACACCTTCCTGTTCACGCTCAACGACAAGTACGTCATCGACGCCAACATCGACGGCAACGCGGCGCGCTGGATCAACCACAGCTGCGACCCGAACTGCGAGGCGGTGTTCGAGGAAAGCGACACCGGCAAGAAGCGCAAGGACCGGATCTACATCGAGGCCATGCGCGACATCGCCGCCGGCGAGGAACTGACCTACAACTACGGCATCGTGCTCAGCGAGCCGCATACCGCCGCCAACAAGAAACTCTGGGCCTGCCGCTGCGGCTCGCCCAAGTGCACCGGCACCATGCTCCAGCCCAAGAAGTCGAAGAAAAAGGCCTGAAGGCCCTCCCACAGTGACTAACGGCCCGCTCGCCGGGCCGCCCCCGGCGGGACAATGCCCTGCCGCTGCAACCCGAACGACACGATGACCCTTCGCGCCCTCACCGCCGCGCTGGCCCTGGCCGGCGCCAGCCTGCCTGCCGCCGCCATCACCGTGGATGGCCGCATCGACCCGGCCGAATGGGCCGGGGCGCGCCACGTCACCGAATTCGTGCAGGTGCAGCCCATGACCGGCGGCCCCGGCAGCCTGCGCACCGAGGCCTGGATCCTGGCCACGCCGCAGGGCCTGGCCGTGGCCTTCCGAAACCACCAGCCCGCCGGCCTGCCGCGTTCGACCCAGCGCACCCGCCGCGACCAGATGGGCCAGCTCGACCGCGTCAACCTGATGGTGGACTTCGACGGCGACGGCCGTACCGGCTACGACTTCGTGGTGGCGCTGCCCGGCGGCATCGCCGACGAGGTGATCACCAGCGAGCGCAATTTCAACGACGACTGGGACGGCCACTGGCACCACGCCACCACCCAGGACGCCGAAGGCTGGAGCGTCGAGATCCTGGTGCCCTGGCACGTGGCGCCCATGGCCCGCCCGCAGGACGGCACCCGCACCCTGGGCATCTACCTCGACCGCGTGGTGGCGCACACCGGCGAGCGCATCGCCTGGCCCAACGCCAGCTTCATGCGCCCGCGCTTCCTGTCCGAATTCGCCCGCGTCGAGGTGCCGCACTACGACCAGGCGCTGCTGGCGGTGACGCCCTACGTGGTGGGCCTGAACGACAACGTCGCCGGCAGCAGCGACTTCGACGCCGGCGCCGACCTGTTCTGGAAGCCCAGCGGCCAGTTCCAGCTCTCGGCGACCATCAACCCCGACTTCGGCCAGGTCGAGAGCGACGACCTGGTGGTGAACTTCGGTGCCGTCGAAACCTTCTTCGGCGACAAGCGCCCGTTCTTCACGGAAAACCAGGGCCTGTTCGACGTTCCCTTCGGCGCCGGCAACAGCCGCCTGCTCTACACGCGCCGCATCGGCGGCAATGCCGATGACGGCAGCGGCGCCGGCGACGTGGCCGCGGCGGTGAAGCTCAACGGCAGCCTCGGCCAGGTGCGCTACGGCCTGCTGGCCGCCAGCGAGAAGGGCGAGGCCGGCCGCGATTTCTTCGCGCTGCGCGCCACGCGCGACTTCGGCGCCCACGACCTGGGCACGATGCTGACCCACGTCGAGCGGCCCTGGCTCGAACGCGAGGCTTCGGTGGCCTCGGTCGACCACCTGTGGACGCCGGACGGTTCGTGGACCCTGCGCAACCAGGCCGTGGCCTCGAAGTCCACCACCGCCGGCCTGCGCCGGAACGACCTCGGCCTGCAGTCGCGCATCGACTGGCTGATGGGCGATGGCTGGCGCCAGCAGCTCTACCTGCTGCACCTGGGCGACGAGCTCGAGCTCAACGACATCGGCTACCTCGACCGCAACAACTTCAACTACGCGCGCTACGAACTGGCACGGCGCGAGGATGCCCCGGCCGAAGGCTCGCGCTATGCCAGCTACGAGACCCGCTGGGCCGTGTCGAACCGCACCAGCGCCAGCGGACTGCACATCGCCAATGCCGCCGCCGTGCAGCGTTACGCCGAGCTTCGCGACGGCGGTGATGAGTTCTGGGACGTGGCGATGTGGTCGGCGGGCAACGACGACCGCATCACCCGCGGCAACGGCGTGGTGCGGGTGCCGGAAAAGCTCTACGCCTTCTGGGAACGTTCGCGCCCCCAGCGCGGCGCCTGGTCGCTCGAGGGCATGGTGCGCGTGGCCGCGGAAGGCCTGGAAGGAGCCTCGAAGCCCGGCCTGGAGCTCTATTTCGAGCCGACCCTGCACCTGGGCGAGGCGCTGGCGATCGAGTTCGGCCTGGGCCTCGAGCACGAGCCGGACTGGCTGCTCTGGCGCGGCGGCAACCGCCTGGGCAGCTTCCGCGCCGACACGGCCACGGCCAACGCCAGCCTGCAGTGGCAGCTGGGCTCGCGCCAGGAACTGCGCGTGAAGCTCGAGACCATCGCGCTCGACGCGCGGCTCACCCAGGCCTGGGAAGTCGGCCCGGGCGGCCGCCCGGTGCCGGTGGCCGCGCCGGCCGACGTCACCGACTTCAGCCTCGCCAACCTGGGCTTCCAGGTGCGCTGGCGCTACGAGCTGGCGCCGCTCTCGGACCTCTACGTGGTCTACAGCCGCGGCGGCCTGGCCGAAGACGGCGTCAGCCGCTCGCTCGCCGACCTGCTCGGCGACGCCACCTCGCTGCGCGACGCCGAGCAGGTCCTGGTCAAACTCAGCTACCGCTTCGCCAACTGACCGGCCCTGTTGTCGGAGGGCTTTCAGGCCCGACGAGCCGGTCGGGCCTGAAGGCCCTCCTACAGGAGCAGGGGGCGTGAGGGTTTCCTGAACCGCCCCTCCAGGGTCCTTGCCTTGGTTTGACCGGTGTCATTTAATGTTTCAGAAATTTCTGAAACTACGGATGGCGCCATGGACCTTCCCCCGCTCAGCCAGTCCTTCGTGCTGCATTTCGGTGAAATGGGCAGCCGCTGGGGCATCAACCGCACCGTGGGGCAGATCTATGCCCTGCTGTTCATCTCGGCCCGGCCGCTGACCGCGGACGAAATCACCGAGCGCCTCGGCGTCAGCCGCTCGAACGTGAGCATGGGCCTGAAGGAGCTCTCGTCCTGGCGCCTGGTGCGCCTGAGCCACCAGCCCGGCGACCGCCGCGACTACTACGCCGCGCCCGAGGACGTCTGGGCGATCTTCAAGACCCTGGCCGAGGAGCGCCAGCGCCGCGAGATCGACCCCACCCTTTCCATGCTGCGCGACGCCATGCTCGAAAGCCCCGGCTCGGCCGAGGAGGCGCACGCCCAGGCACGCATGCGCGAGACGCACGACCTGATCGAGCAGCTCACCGACTGGTTCGCCGAAGTGCGCAAGCTCTCGCCCGAGACGCTCGAGAAGCTGATGTCGCTCGGCGCAAAGGCCACCACCCTGCTGCAGTTCACCGACAAGGTGCGCGCCATCGGCCGCGGCAAGGACGAGGCCGCGCAGGAGCAGGCCTCATGAGCGAACTCGACCCGGCCCTGCTGGCGCGCATCCAGTTCGCCGCCAACATCAGCTTCCACATCCTGTTCCCGACGATCACCATCGCGCTGGGCTGGTTCCTGCTGTTCTTCAAGCTGCGCTTCGTGCGCACGGGGGAGCAGCACTGGCTCGACGCCTACTACTTCTGGGTGAAGGTGTTCGCGTTGACCTTCGCGCTGGGCGTGGTCAGTGGCATCACCATGAGCTTCCAGTTCGGCACCAACTGGCCGGGCTTCATGGAGACGGTGGGCAACATCGCCGGCCCGCTGCTGGCCTACGAGGTGCTGACGGCCTTCTTCCTCGAGGCCAGCTTCCTCGGGATCATGCTTTTCGGGCGCAAGCGCGTCGGCGAGCGCATGCACACCCTGGCCACCGCGCTGGTGGCGGGCGGCACCACGCTGTCGGCGTTCTGGATCCTGGCGCTCAACTCCTGGATGCAGACGCCGGTGGGCTTCGAGATGATCGACGGCGTGGCGCACCCGACCGACTGGTTCGCCATCGTCTTCAACCCGTCGTTCCCGTACCGGCTCAGCCACATGCTGCTGGCCTCGGGCCTGACCGCGTCCTTCCTGGTGGCGGGCCTGTCGGCCTATCGCTGGCTGCGCGGCGACCGCGGCCAGGACGTGCGCGCCGCGCTGCGCGCCGGCGTGTTCGTGGCGGCGCTGCTGATCCCGCTGCAGATCCTGGCCGGCGACCTGCACGGCCTGAACACGCTCGAGCACCAGCCGGCCAAGGTGGCGGCGATGGAAGGCGTGTGGCAGGACGAAAAGGGCGCGCCCGCGCTGATCTTCGCCATTCCCAATGAAGAGACGCGCAGCAACGACTACGCCATCGGCATCCCCAAGCTCGCCAGCCTCATCCTCACCCACGACCCCGACGGCGAGATCAAGGGCCTGGATTCCTTCATCGGCGAGCACCCGCCGGTGGCGCCGGTGTTCTGGGGCTTCCGGGTGATGGTGGGCATCGGCCTGCTGATGCTGGCGGTCTCGTGGTGGACGGCCTGGCGCCTGCGACGCGGCGGCGAGCCTTCGATGTGGCAGGCGCGTGCGCTGCTGGCGATGACCTTCTCGGGCTGGGTGGCGACGCTGGCCGGCTGGTACGTCACCGAGATCGGCCGCCAGCCCTGGCTGGTGACCGGCGTGCTGCGCACCGGCGACGCCATCTCGGCCACGCCGGCGCCCATCATCGGCATCAGCCTGGCGGCCTACCTGCTGCTCTACGTGGCGCTGCTGGCGGCCTACGTCTCGGTGCTGTTCTACCTGGCCCGCCACCGCGGCAAACCCGACCACCGCCCGGCCGTGGCCGGCCTGCAGGAGGCCTGAGATGGAAACGACGCTGCCGCTGGTGTTCACGGCGCTGATGGCGCTGGCGATGCTGCTCTACGTGGTGCTCGACGGCTACGACCTGGGCGTGGGCATTTTGCTGCGCGGCGCGGGCGACGCCGACAAGGACCGCATGATCGCCTCGATCGGCCCGTTCTGGGACGCCAACGAGACCTGGCTGGTGCTGGGCGTGGGCCTGCTGCTGGTGGCCTTCCCGATGGCGCACGGCGTCATCCTCGGCGCGCTCTACCTGCCGGTGGCGGCGATGCTGATCGGCCTGATCCTGCGCGGGGTGGCCTTCGACTTCCGGGTCAAGGCGCGCGCGGCGCACAAGCCGCTGTGGAACGCGGCCTTCTGGGCCGGCTCGGTGCTGGCGGCCTTTTCGCAGGGCTACATGCTGGGCAGCTACGTGCTGGGATTCCGCGACGACCTGGTGGGCACGCTGTTCGCGGTGTCGATCGGCCTGTCGCTGGTGGCGGGCTATGCGCTGCTGGGCGCGGGCTGGCTGGTGCTCAAGGCCGAGGGCGAGCTGCGCGCCAAGGCGCTGCGCTGGGCCTACGCCAGCCTGTGGCTCACGGGCCTGGGCATCGCGGCGGTGTCGGTGGCGACGCCCTGGGTGAGCCCGCGCATCTTCGAGAAGTGGTTCGCGCTGCCGCAGCTGCTGTTCCTGCTGCCGGTGCCGGTGCTGACGACGCTGGTGTTCGCGGCCACGGAAGGTGCGATCCGCCGGCTGCGCCGCGGCGAAACCTCGCGCGACTGGATTCCCTTCGCCGGCGCGGTGTCGCTGTTCGTGCTGGCCTTCGGCGGCCTGGCCTACAGCCTCTTCCCCTACCTGGTGATCGACCGAATCACGATCTGGGACGCGGCCGCCGCGCCCGGCTCGCTGCTGATCATGCTCGTCGGCGCCGCCATCACCCTGCCCATGATCGCCGTCTACACGGTCTACGTGTACCGCGTCTTCTGGGGCCGCACCGCCGAACTCGAATACCTCTGACGCCCCCCTGCGTGGCTTCAGCGGGAAGCGGGACCGTCAGCGGCAGGTGGGGAGGCGGGTGGCGGCGGGGTAGTTGCTGGCGCGGCACTGCCAGTCGAAGCCGCCGTCGGCGGTGGGCGTGGGGGTGAGCCGGATGACGCCGCCGCGGGCCACGTGCGGCTTGAGCGAGATCGAGACCACACCCTGGGTCTGCACCGTGATGCCGGCCACCGGCCCGCCGGCGTGGTCGCCGGGCACGCCCAGGCCCAGCTGGGCCAGGCTCTGCGGCCAGTCGCCGCGATCGGCGAAATAGCCCTCCACCGCGCTGCGCACGGCGGCGCTGCGCTCGATCGCGTCGAGGGCCTCCGCTTGCGCGGGCGGCGGCGGGGGCGCTTCGGTGGCCGTGGCGGCATCGGCCTGCTGCGCGGCTGCGCTGGCGGCGGGTTCGCCCTCGGCCGGCAACGTGGCGAAATGCACCGATACCCGGTACGCGACCAGCGAGAACAGCACCACGACGACCAGGGCGACGACGATGTAGGCGGGTGATCTCATCCGGGCGAGTGCAGGTCGTGGCCACGCGGCCACGACCCGAGTCTACCCGCGATCAGTCGTCGTCGTGTCGAGGCCGGAACGACTCCACCAGCTGCTTCTGCACCTGCGGCGGCACCGGCTCGTAGTGGCTGAACTCGAGTTCGTAGCGACCGCGGCCCGCCGTGGCGCCCTTGAGCTCGGCGGCATAGTCGCCCAGCTCCGACAGCGGCACCTGCGCACGCACCAGGATCTCGCCGCCGCGCCCGGCGTCGGTGCCGTGGATGCGCGCGCGCTTGCCGGCCAGCTGTCCCGTGATGTCGCCCATGTGCTGCTCGGGCACCGCCACCGTCAGGTCGACGATGGGTTCGAGCACCTGCGGGCGCGCCTTGAGCACGGCGTCCAGGAAGGCCTTCTTGCCGGCCGCGACGAAGGCCACTTCCTTCGAATCGACGCTGTGGTACTTGCCGTCGTACACCGTCACGCGCACGTCCTGCAGCTGGTAGCCGGCGATGGCGCCGCCGTCGAGCACCTGGCGCACGCCCTTTTCCACCGCCGGGATGAACTGGCCCGGGATGGTGCCGCCCTTGACCGCGTCGACGAACTCGAAGCCCTTGCCGCGCTCCAGCGGCTCGATGCGCAGGTACACCTCGCCGAACTGGCCGGCGCCACCGGTCTGCTTCTTGTGGCGGTGGTGGCCCTCGGCGGGGGCGGCGATGGTTTCGCGGTAGGCGATGCGCGGCGGGCGGGTCACCACGTCCACGCCGTAGCGCTCGCGGATGCGCTCGAGCATCACCCGCAGGTGCAGCTCGCCCAGCCCGCGCACGACCGTTTCGTTGAGTTCGTGGTTGTGCTCGACGTGGAAGCCCGGGTCCTCCTCGGACAACTTGTGCAGGGCCGTGGCCAGCTTCTGCTCCTGGCCGCGGGTGGCGGCCTCGATGGCCAGGCCGAACATCGGCTTGGGGAAGTCGAGGGGCCTGAGCCGGATGTCGTCCTCGTCGTGGCTGTCGTGCAGCACCGCATCGAAGTGGATCTCGTCGATCTTGGCCACCGCGGCGATGTCGCCCGGGATGGCGCGCTCGATCTCGACGTGCTCCTTGCCCTTGAGCTTGAACAGGTGGCCGACCTTGAAGGGCTTGCGGCCATCGTCGATGAACAGCTGGCTGTCGCGCCGCACCGTGCCCTGGAAGACGCGGAAGACGCTGAGCTTGCCGACGAAGGGGTCGTTGACGATCTTGAAGACGTCGGCCACCACATGGGCGGCCGGGTCCGGCGTGGCGACGAAGGGCTGGCCGTTCTTCTCGAAGGGCGGCGGGTTGCCCTCGAGCGGGTTGGGGAAGAGCTTCTCGGCCAGGTCGAGCAGCTCCTTCACGCCCACGCCGTTGCGCGCCGAGACGAAGCACACCGGCACCAGGTGGCCCTCGCGCAGGCATTGCTCGAAGGCGTCGTGCAGGGCCTGGCCGGACAGGCCTTCCTCGCCGTCCTCGAGGTAGCGCTCCATCACCTGCTCGTTGATCTCGACCACCTGGTCGACGATGCGCTGGTGCGCCTCGGCCACGGGGCCGAGGTCGGATTCGCCCTCGGGGTTGAAGAAGCAGTCCACCACGCGCGTGCCCTTGCCGGCGGGCAGGTTGATGGGCAGGCATTCGGGGCCGAAGGCCTCGCGCAGCTCCTCGAGCAGGGCGGGCAGGTGCCCCGGGTCGATGTCCATCTTGTTGACCACCAGCACGCGGCACAGGTTGCGCGCCCGCGCGTATTCCATGATGCGGCGCGTGCCGTACTCGACGCCGTTGGCGGCATTGACCACCACGGCCACCGTTTCCACGGCGCTGAAGGCCGACAGGGTGGGGCCGCGGAAATCGGCGTAGCCGGGCGTGTCGATCAGGTTCAGGTGCACGCCGGCGTGGTCGGTGCTGGCGATGGCGGTGTTGAGGGAGTGGCCGCGGGCCTTCTCCATCGGGTCGAAGTCGGACACGGTGCTTCCGCGTTCGAGGCTGCCTGCCGCGGGAATGGCGCCGCCGGCATGCAGCAGGGCTTCGAAAAGCGTGGTCTTGCCGGCGCCGGCGTGGCCTGCCAGGGCCACGTTGCGGATTTGCTGGGTGCTGTAGGACATGAGGCCGTTCCTCCCGAGGCTGGGTGGTTGGGCCGTCATGGTCGGCGGCGCGATGGCGCTGCCTTCATCGGTCGTCTGGCGCGACCGCGCGTCGGTCATGGCGGACGCCCGGCCGCAGCCGGGGGCACCCAGCCTTCCACCGGCGGCGGGCGGGGTCAAGTGCGGGGCGTTAGACTGGCCCCCCGGCCGCGCCGCGGCCAGCGAACGGAGGATTCCCCATGGCCATCAAGCGCCACGCCACCGCCCACTGGGAAGGCAACCTCGAGTCCGGCCAGGGCCGGATGAGCACGCCGCAGAGCGGACTGTTCGAGGACACCCGTTATTCGTTCAAGACCCGTTTCGCCGACGAGAAGGGCACCAATCCCGAGGAACTGCTGGCGGCCGCGCACGCGGGCTGCTACTCGATGGCGCTGAGCTTCATCCTGCAGAACGCCGGCCACACCGCCGGGCGCATCGACACGCGCGCGGAAGTCAGCGTGGAGATGTCGCCGGGCCCGCACGTCACTGGCGTGCATCTGGTGGTCAAGGGCAGCGTGCCGGGCCTGTCCGAGGACGAATTCCTGCGTTTCGCGGGGGACGCCAAGGCCAATTGCGTGATCTCCAAGGTGCTCAGCGTGCCGATCAGCATGGATGCGACGTTTGTCTGAAGCGGGCGGCAGCGCCGTGTTCGTGCACGGCGCCGGTGGCGGCGGCTGGGAGTGGACGGTCTGGTCGCGGGTGCTCTCGGCCGCGGGCTGGCAGGTACTGGCGCCGGACCTGCGGCCGGCGCCCGGCGGCCTGGCCGGGACGCGGCTTGCCGACTATGCGACGCAGGTGCGGGGTTGGCTCGACGCGGCGCCGCGGCCGCGCCTGCTGCTGGGCGCGAGCCTGGGCGGGCTGCTGGCGGCGATGCACGCCGACGCGTCCGACGCGTTGGTGCTGGTGAACCCGATGCCGCCGGCCGGCCTGCCCGGCGCCGCGCCGCGGCCGGCGATCGTGCACTGGGGCCGCACGGCTTCGCTGGCCGGCACGCGCCGGGCCATGCCGGGCGCCGACGACGCGGCGGCGCTGTTCGCCTTCCGCCGCTGGCGCGACGAATCGGGCGCGGCGCTGGACGAAGCCGCCGCGGGCACCACGCTGCCCCCGCCGCGCGTGCCGGTGCTGGTCATCGCCTCCGACGCCGACACCGACATTCCGCCGGCCACCTCGCAAGCCCTGGCCGACGCCTGGGGTGCCGACTTCCTCTCCACCCCCGGCAGCCACGTCGACCCCTTGCTCGGCCGCCACGCCGCCCCCCTCGCAACCCAAACCCTCGCCTGGGCCACGAGAAACGGGGTCAGGTTCACTTCCGGAACGCTGGGGCGCAGTGGCCCTGGCGTCCCAAACACCCCGCGAGGCGCTACTGTGCGCGGGCGGGTGTAGCGCTCGTTTCAATCGTTGATGTTCCCTGATCCCATTTCGTGGAGGCGGTGATGCGTCGAGTGGCACTGGTGATGGCGTTGGCGGCGGCGTGTGGCGTGGCGCAGGCCGAGGGGGAGTCGCTGCTGGTGGCGGGGCGCATCCACACCGGGGATCCCGGCCAGCCGGTGGTCGAAGCCATGGCCTGGGATGCGAAGGGGCGCGTGCTGGCGGTGGGTCGCGCGGCGGACCTCGCCCGGCGTTTCCCGCAAGCCGAGCGACATGAAGCGCCCGGCGCCACCGTCGTGCCGGGCCTGGTCGATGCCCATGCGCACCTGATGAACCTGGGCTTCGCCCTGCTGCGCGCCGACCTCGTCGACGCCGGGAGCAAGGACGAAGTCATCGCCCGCCTCAAGGCTTTCGAAGCCACGCTGCCCGAAGGTGCCTGGCTGCTCGGCCGCGGCTGGGACCAGAACGACTGGCCGGGCAAGGAATTCCCCACCGCCGCCGACCTCGATGCCGCGTTCCCCGACCGCCCGGTCTGGCTCGAGCGCGTCGATGGCCACGCCGGCTGGGCCAACACGGCCGCGATCCGTGCCGCCACGCGCGATCTGTCCGGCGACTGGCAGCCCGAGGGCGGCCGCATCCTGCGCGACGCCCGGGGCCAGCCCACGGGCGTCTTCATCGACACCGCCTCGGCCTTCATCGACGCCGCCGTGCCGCCGCCGGACGAGGCGCTGCGCGCCGAAGCGCTGGAGCGCGCGCTCGAAGCCGCCGTCGCCAACGGCCTCACCGGCGTTCACGACATGGGCGCGTCGCTGGCCGACCTGCGCCTGATGCGCAGCTTTGCCGACGCCGGCAAGCTGCCGCTGCGCGTGCGCGCCTACGCCAACGGCGACGCCGAAGCGCTGGATGCACTGTGCGCGATGGGCGCCTACGAGCACGCCTCGGGCCGCCTGGCCATGCGCGGCGTGAAGTTCTACGTCGACGGCGCGCTCGGCAGCCGCGGCGCCGCGCTCATCGAGGACTACAGCGACGAGCCGGGCCACCGCGGCCTGCTCGTCACCGAGCCGGCGGCTTATGCGGCCGGCGTGGCCAAGGCCCGCGACTGCGGCATCCAGCCGGCCAGCCACGCCATCGGCGACCGCGGCAACCGCATCGTGCTCGACACCTACGCGCAGGCGCTGGGCGACCAGGCCACCGGCGACCACCGCTGGCGCGTCGAGCACGCCCAGGTGGTGCACCGCGACGACCTGCCGCGTTTCGCCGCGCTGAAGGTGATCGCCTCGATGCAGCCCACCCACGCCACCTCCGACATGCCCTGGGCCGAGGCCCGCGTCGGCCGCGAGCGGCTGTACGGCGCCTACGCCTGGCAACGCCTGCGTGCGCTGGGCGTGCCGCTGGCGCTGGGCTCGGACTTCCCAGTCGAGTCGGTGGACCCGCGCCTGGGCCTGTATTCCTCGGTGACCCGCCAGGACCTGGCCGGTTCGCCCGCCAGCGGCTGGCTGGCCGACCAGCGCCTCTCGCCCGACCAGGCGCTGCAGGGCTTCACCGCCGGTGCCGCCCACGCCGCGTTCGACGAAGACGAAACCGGCCGCCTGGTGCCGGGCCTGCGCGCCGACTTCGTGGTGTTCGACGCCGATCCGCTGACGGTCGCGCCGGCGCAGCTGCCGAAGCTCAAGGTCCTCTCGACCTGGGTCGACGGCCAAGCCGTTTACACCGCCCGGTAAAGAAAGGGGGTCAGGTTCACTTATCGCCCGCGCTCCGCGCAGGCGATAAGTGAACCTGACCCCCTTTCTTTACCAGTCGAGGGTGCCGCGCACGACGGTCTGCACCTGGCCGCCGGACCAGACTTCGCCCTCGGCGTCGACCTGCAGGTAGAGGCGGGCATCGTGGCCGACTTCGCGGCCCTGGCTGACGACGTAGCGGCCGTCGGCGTGGGGCAGGGCGCCGGCGTGGTGCAGCCAGGCGGCCAGGGTGGCGTTGGCGGCGCCGGAGGCGGCGTCCTCCACCTGGGCGGGCTGGCCGACGAAGGCGCGCACGGCCAGGTCGTGCTCCGCGCCGGCGCAGCGCGCGTAGACGCACACGCCCATCGATTCCGTGTCCGCCGCCAGCGCGGCGATCGCGGCCCAGGGCGGCGACAGCGAACGCAGCGCGGCCTCGTCGCGCAGTTCCACCAGCCACCAGCGCCGGCCGCCGTCCATCAGCACGGGCGGCAGGGCGCCCAGCGGCAGGCCGGCGAGCACTGCCTGCAGGCGGGGCGCGTCGGCCGAGCCCACTTCCAGCACCCGCGCCCGCGGTGCGCGCACCGACAGGCGCCGCGCCGCACCTTCGCCCTCGACGCGGACCGGCAGCGCGCCCACCGCGCACTCCTGCACCAGCAGCCCGTCGCGCGGCGTCGCCAGGCCCGCCTCGAGCACCGCATGGGCGCTGCCGATGCTCGGATGCCCGGCGAAGGGCACCTCGCGGCGCGGGCTGAAGATGCGCAGCCGGTAGCTGCCTTCCGGCGTGGCCGGCGGCAGAACGAAGGTGGTTTCCGGCAGCCGGGTCCAGCGGGCGATGGCCTGCATGGTGGCGTCGTCGAGGCCGTCGGCGTCGAACACCACGGCCAGCGGGTTGCCGTCGCCCGGACGGGCGGCGAACACGTCGAGTTGCACGAAGCGGCGTTGCATGGGGCGTCCTGCCCGGTGGGGGATGCGCAGGTTACCAGCCCGGCCCCCGCGCCGCGCCGGCGGGGCTTCGTTTACACTCGTCCGGCCCGCGCGCCGACTGCGCCGGCCCCCTCGACAAGACCACGCCATGACCCCTGCCGCGCCTGCCGCCGGTGCCCCTGCGCCGGATTGGATCGTCCTCAAGTTCGGAGGCACCTCGGTGTCCCGACGCCATCGCTGGGACACGATCGGCGCGCTGATGAAACGCCGCGCGTCCGAAGAGGGCGCGAAGGTGCTGGTGGTGGTCTCGGCCGTCTCGGGCGTCACCAACGAGCTGCAGGCGGTCTGCGACGGCCACGCCGACGCCGCCGGCACGGCCGCGCGCATCGACGCGCTGGTGGCGCGCCATCGCGACTTTTGCCGCGACGAACTCGGCCTCGACCCCGACGCCGTGCTCGGCGAACGCCTGGCCGCGCTACGCGCCCTGGCCGGCGACCCGCGCCGCACCGCCGGCGAGCTGGCCTGGCAGGCCGAAGTGCTGGCCCAGGGCGAGTTGCTTTCGTCCACCCTCGGCGTGGCCTACCTGCGCTCGCAGGGCCTGGACGTGGGCTGGACCGATTCGCGCGAGTGGCTGCAGGCCGTGGCGCTTCCCAACCAGAACGACTGGAGCCGGCGCCTGTCGGCCTCCTGCGCCTACGAGGGCGACGCCGCGCTGCGCGCGCGCTTCGACGCCGCCGGCCCGGCGCTGCGCATCGCCCAGGGTTTCATCGCCCGCGCGGCCGACGGCGGCACCGCCATCCTCGGCCGCGGCGGCTCGGACACCTCGGCGGCCTACTTCGGCGCGCTGATCAAGGCTCGCCGCGTCGAAATCTGGACCGACGTGCCCGGCATGTTCAGCGCCAACCCGCGCCAGGTGCCCGACGCGCGCCTGCTCAGCCGGCTCGACTACGCCGAGGCCCAGGAAATCGCCACCACCGGCGCCAAGGTGCTGCACCCGCGCTGCATCCACCCCTGCCGCGAGGCGCGGGTGCCGCTGTGGATCCGCGACACCACGCGGCCGGACATGCCCGGCACCGTCATCGACGCCTCGGCCGCCACCGTGCCCGGCGTCAAGGCCATCAGCTCGCGCCGCGGCATCGTGCTGGTGTCGATGGAAACCATCGGCATGTGGCAGCAGGTGGGCTTCCTGTCGGACGTGTTCGAGCGCTTCAAGGCGCACGGCCTGTCGGTGGACCTGATCGGCTCCTCGGAAGCCAACGTCACCGTCTCGCTCGACCCCAGCGACAACCTGGTCAGCACCAACGTGCTCGACGCGCTCTGCGCCGACCTCTCGCAGGTGTGCCGGGTCAAGGTGATCGCGCCCTGCGCGGCGGTCACGCTGGTGGGCCGCGGCATGCGCTCGCTGCTGCACAAGCTCTCGGACGTCTGGGCCGAGTTCGGCCGCGAGCGCGTGCACCTGATTTCGCAGTCGTCCAACGACCTCAACCTCACCTTCGTGCTCGACGAGGGCCTGGACGACGACATGCTCTCGCGCCTGCACGCGCTGCTGGCGCAGTCGGGCGCCATGCCCGTCACCGAAACCGCGGTCTTCGGCCCCAGCTGGCGCAGCCTGGACAAGCCCGCCGGCGCCGGCCGCCCGGCGCCCTGGTGGCAGGTCCGCCGGGAGCGCCTGCTCGCGCTCGCCGCCCGCGGCACGCCGCGCTACGCCTACCACCTGCCCACGGTGCGCGAGCGCGCCCGCGAGCTGATGGCGGTGGCGGCGGTGGACAAGCGCTTCTTCGCGCTCAAGGCCAACCCGCACCCGGCCATCCTGCGTACGCTCGAGGCCGAGGGTTTTGGCTTCGAGTGCGTGTCGGCCGGCGAGCTGGCGCACCTGTACGAGGTGCTGCCGGCGCTCGATCCGTCGCGCGTGCTGTTCACGCCCAGCTTCGCGCCGCGCGCCGAGTTCGAGGCCGCGCTGGCCCGCGGCGTGCACGTCACGCTCGATTCGCTGGCGCCGCTGCAGCAGTGGCCCGGCCTGTTCCAGAGCCGCGACATCGTGCTGCGCGTGGACCCGGGCTTCGGCCAGGGCCACCACGAGAAGGTGCGCACCGGCGGCAAGGACGCCAAGTTCGGACTGGCCGCGGCCGACGTGCCGGGCTTCGCCGCCGCCGCGCGCGCCGCCGGCGCCCGCATCGCCGGCCTGCATGCGCACATCGGCAGCGGCATCCACGACGCGCGCCACTGGCACACGGTGTACGCCAGCCTCGCGGCCCTCGCCGAAGGCATCGGCACGGTGTCCTTCATCGACGTGGGCGGCGGCCTGGGCGTGGCCTACGACCCCGAGGCCGAGCCCTTCGACCTGCAGGCCTACGGCGCCGCGTTGGCCGAGCTCAAGGCCGCCTATCCGCAGTACGCGCTGTGGGTGGAGCCGGGCCGCTACCTGGTGGCCGAAGCCGGCGCGCTGCTGCTGGCGGTCACCCAGGTGGTGGAGAAGCAGGGCCAGCGCCGCGTCGGCGCCGACGGCGGCATGAATGCGCTGATGCGCCCGGCGCTGTATGGCGCCTGGCACGAAATCGTCAACCTCAGCCGCCTCGACGACGCGCCCGGCGCGCCCTGCGACGTGGTGGGCCCGGTCTGCGAATCGAGCGACGTGCTCGGCCGCCAGCGCCGCCTGCCCGACGCCACCGCCGAGGGCGACATTCTGCTGGTCGGCCATGCCGGCGCCTACGGCGCGGTGATGGCCAACCGCTACAACCTGCGCGCGCTGCCGCAGGAGGGCGTGCTCGATGACTGACTTCAAACCGGGCGCGGTGCGCGCCTTCCGTTTCCTCGACGCCACGTTCGACGCCGCCACCGGCGAGGCGCGGCTGGGCTACGCCTTCGACGACGGCCCGGAGATGGTCGAGGTGCTGCGCTTCCCGGGCGCGCCGTTCGCGCCCGACGCCGCGCGCGCCGACGCGGTGCAGCGCGCGCTGCGGCTGCTGCACGGCCTGGCCGGCGTGAGCTACTACAAGGCCGCCGTGCCGCCGGAAATCCGCTTCGAGGCTTACGACATCGATGCGGCGACGGCGGCGCTGCTGACGTCGGTGTACGAGAACGGGCTCGGCGAGTTCGCCTACCGCAATGGCATTTCGCTGCGCGGCAAGATCCGGTTCCCGGTGGGGGATTCGCGGCTGAAGCCGCTCCTACAGGAAGCCACCCCTGTAGGAGCGCCATCAGGCGCGAATCTTTCCGCAGGGAGCCTCCCGGTCCCGACAACCCGCGCGCTGGTCGCCATAGGTGGCGGCAAGGATTCCCTGGTCTCGATCGAAGCCCTGCGTGCCGCCGGCGTCGAACAAACCGTCGCCTGGGTCGGCGGCTCGCCGCTGATCGCCGCCTGCGCCGCGCGCACCGGCCTGCCCACGCTCAACATCGGCCGCACGCTTTCGCCGGAGCTGTTCGAGCTCAACCGCCGCGGCGCGCTCAACGGCCACATCCCGGTGACGGCGGTCAACTCCGCCATCCTCGCGCTGGCCGCGCTGCTCACCGGCCACGACCAGGTGGTGTTCTCCAACGAACGCTCGGCCAGCTACGGCAGCCTGATCCCGGGCACGGGCGAGGTGAACCACCAGTGGTCCAAGGGCTGGGATTTCGAGCGCGACTTCGCCGCGCACCTGCGCAGCCACGTCGCGCCCGGCCTGCATTACTACTCGCTGCTGCGGCCGTTCTCGGAGCTGGCGGTGGCGCGGCAGTTCGCCCGCATCGACCACTACGACGCGCATTTCTCCAGCTGCAACCGCAACTTCCACCTGCTGGGCGAGCGCCCGGCGCAGCGCTGGTGCGGCGTGTGCCCCAAGTGCCACTTCGTGTTCCTGGCGTTGGCGCCGTTCATGCCCAAGCCGCGGCTGGTGGGCATCTTCGGCCGCAACCTGCTCGACGAACCCGAGCAGGCGCCGGGCTTCGACGCGCTGATGGAGTTCCGCGACCACAAGCCCTTCGAGTGCGTGGGCGAGGGCCGCGAGTCGCGGGCGGCGATGGAGCTGCTCTCGCAGAGCCCGGCCTGGCGCGAGGACGCGCTGGTGCGGCGCTACCTGCGGGAAATCCGGCCCCAGCTGGACGAATCGGAGCGGGGGCTGGCATCGCTGCTCGAACCCTCGGATGATCACGGCATTCCGGGCGGCCTGTGGGAGCGCGTGCGTGCGCATTTCGGAGCTTGAGGGCAAGCGGGTCGCGATCTGGGGCTACGGCCGCGAGGGCCGGTCGGCGCTGGCGGCCCTGCGCTGGCGCCTGCCCAGCCAGCCGGTGACGGTGTTCTGTTCCCACGACGAGGCCGAACCCCTGCGCGAGATGCAGGACCCGGCGCTGCGCATCGAAACCAGCGTGAGCGCGGAGCAGCTGGCCGCGCATGAAGTGGTCATCAAGTCGCCGGGCATCAGCCCCTACACCTCGCCGGCCGCCGACGCCGCGCTCGAAGGCGTGCGCTACATCGGCGCCAGCGGACTGTGGTTCGCCGAGCCCCGGGCCGGCAAGCGCGTGTGCATCACCGGCAGCAAGGGCAAGTCCACCACCACGGCGCTGGTGGCCCACCTGCTGCGCGCCTCGGGCGCGCGCACGGCCCTGGCCGGAAACATCGGGCTGCCCCTGCTCGAGCTGCTCGACGTGCAGCCGCCGCCGGAGTACTGGGCCATCGAGCTGTCGAGCTACCAGACCGGCGAGGCCCGCGAGGTGGACGTGGCGGTGGTGCTCAACCTCTTCCCCGAGCACCTGGACTGGCACGGCACCGAGGCGCGCTATTACGAGGACAAGCTCAAGCTGGTGACCCAGGCCGCGCCGCGCATCGCGGTGCTCAACGCCGGCGACCCGCGCCTGGTGGAGCTGGACGTGCCGGCCGACACCCGGGTGCTGTGGTTCAACCACGCCGACGGCTGGCACCTGCGCGAGGCCATGGTCTACCGCGGCGAACAGCCGGTGCTCGACGCCCGCCACGTGCCGGTGCCGGGCCGGCACAACCGCCTGAACCTGTGCGCCGCGCTGGCCACGCTCGAGGCCCTGGGCCTGGACGCGGTGGCGCTGGCCGCCGAGGCCGCCAGCTTCCGGCCGCTGCCGCACCGCCTGCAGTCGCTGGGCCTGCGCCACGGCATCGAGTCGGTGAACGACTCGATCTCGACCACCCCGCAATCGGCCATCGCCGCGCTCGACTGCTACCGCGGCCGGCGCGTGGCCATCCTGGTGGGCGGCTACGACCGCGGCCTGGACTGGGGCGTGTTCGCCGAGCGCATCGCCGCCGAACCGGTGGCGGCGGTGATCACGATGGGCCAGAACGGTCCGCGCGTGTTCGAGAAGCTCAAGCCGCTGGCCCTGGGCAACAAGTTCTTCCTGGCCGAGGCCGAGGAGATGGAGCACGCGGTGAAGCTGGGCCTGCAGGTGCTCGGCCACGACGGCGTGCTGCTGCTTTCGCCCGGCGCGCCCAGCTTCCCGCGCTACCGCGACTACGCCGAGCGCGGCCGCCATTTCGCCAAGGCCGCCGGCTTCGATCCCGACCTCATCTCCGCCATTCCCGGCCTCGGCGTCGCCTGAGAAACGGGGTCAGGTTCACTTCCGGGGTTTGGCCCGCGGAGGCGGGCCAAACCCCGAGTGGGGACTAGCCTTGGCGGCTGTTTCCTCCGAGGAGCCCACCATGCGCCGCAATCTGTTCGCCCTTGCCCTGCTTGCCCTGGGCCTGTCCGCCCCGGTGGCCGCCGAGACCGTCGCCAAGCCGGTGAGCTGGCAGCACGGCGGCACCACCTTCGACGGTTACCTCGTGTACGACGCCGACGAGGACGACCTGCGCCCGGGCCTGCTGATGGTGCCCAACTGGATGGGCGTCACCGAGTCGGCCATCGAGAAGGCCAAGGCCCTGGCCGACGATGATTACGTCATCCTGCTGGTGGACATGTACGGCCGCGGCGTGCGCCCGGCCGACACCAACGAGGCGGGCGCCGCCGCCGGCGCCGTGTACGCCGACCGCGACGCCCTGCGCGGGCGCATCACCGCCGCGCTCGAGGTGCTGCGTGGTTCGGCCGGCCAGGCGCCGGTGGATACCCGCAAGATCGGCGGCATCGGCTTCTGCTTCGGCGGCGCGATCGTGCTCGAGCTGGCCCGCACCGGCGCCGACGTGGCCGGCGTGGTCAGCTTCCACGGCAACCTCGAGACCCCGCTGCCCGCCAAGGCCGGCGACCTCAAGGCCAGCGTGCTGGTGCTCAACGGCGCCGCCGACACCTACGTGCCCCAGGCCCAGATCGACGCCTTCCAGGCCGAGATGGCCGGCGCCGGCGCCGACTGGCAGTTCGTCAACTTCGGCGGCGCCGTGCACTGCTTCGCCGAGGCCGACGCCAACAGCCCCGGCTGCCTGTACGAGCCCAGGGCCGCCAGGCGCGCCTACGGGATGATGGAAGACTTCTTCGACGAACTCTTCTAAAGACAAGAAACGGGGTCAGGTTCACTTATGAAAAAGGCCCGCCGAGCGGGCCTTTTTCATAAGTGAACCTGACCCCGTTTCTTTAGTGGGTGCGGGAGATGGCGTAACGGGCGAGGCCGCGCAGCGCCTCGCGCCATTCGGAGGCGGGCAGGGCGTCGAGGGCGGCCTCGGCCTCGGCGGCGTAATGCTCGGCGCGGCTGCGGCTGTAGCCGATGCCGCCGGTCTGGCCGATGGCGGCCAGCACTTCGGGCATGGCGCCGGCGTCGCCGGCCTCGACCACCGCGCGCAGGCGCTGGCGCACGGCGTCGGCGGAATGCGCCATGGCGTGGATCAGCGGCAGCGTGGCCTTGCCTTCGGCCAGGTCGTCGCCCAGGTTCTTGCCCAGGGCCTCGGCGTCGGCGGTGTAGTCGAGCACGTCGTCGGCGATCTGGAAGGCCAGGCCCAGGTTCAGGCCGTAGTCGTGCATGGCCTGCTGGGTGGCCGCGTCGGCGCCCGAGAGCAGCGCGCCCAGGCGGGTGGCCGCGGCGAACAGCACCGCCGTCTTGCGCTCGATCACGCGCAGGTAGGCGGCCTCGTCGGTGTCGGGGTTGTGCACGTGCAGCAGCTGCAGCACCTCGCCCTCGGCGATGCGGTTGGTGGTGTCGGCCAGCACCCGCATCACCGGCATCGAATCGAGCTCGACCATCAGCTGGAAGCTGCGCGAATACAGGAAGTCGCCCACCAGCACGCTCGGCGCGTTGCCCCACAGCGCGTTGGCGGTGCGCCGGCCCCGGCGCAGGTCGGACTCGTCCACCACGTCGTCGTGCAGCAGGGTGGAGGTGTGGATGAACTCGATGATCGCCGCCAGCTGGTGCGCGGCCGGGCCGCCGCCGCCCAGGGCGCGCGCGGCCAGCACCACCAGCATCGGCCGCAGGCGTTTGCCGCCGGCCGCGACGATGTGCTCGGAAATCTGGTTGATCAGGACCACGTCCGAGGCCAGGCGGCCGCGGATCAGGGCGTCCACGGCGGCCATCTCGCCGGCGGCGAGGGCCTGGATGGCGGCGATGCCGGGCACGGCGGCGGGCTGGGGCTGGGCAGACATGGCCCGATTATAAGGCCCCCGGTGTCGCGACCGGGACAAAAGCCGACGCCCGCGGGGGCAGAGGGCCGACTCCGCGACGGCCCGGGGCTGGCATAATCCCCCCCTCACAAGGCAAACCATCGACAAGGCAGGAACGCCATGGCCCGCGGCATCAACAAAGTGATCCTGGTTGGCAACCTCGGCAACGACCCCGAGACCCGCTACAGCCAGTCAGGCTCGGCCATCACCACCATCTCCGTCGCCACCAGCGAGAGCTGGAAGGACAAGAACGGCGAGCAGCAGGAGCGCACCGAGTGGCACCGGGTGAAGTTCTTCGGCCGCCTGGCCGAGATCGCCGGTGAGTACCTGAAGAAGGGCCGCCAGGTCTATATCGAGGGTTCGCTGCGCACCGAGAAGTACACCGACAAGAACGGCGTCGAGAAGTACGCCACCGACATCATCGCCAACGAGATGCAGATGCTCGGCGGCATGCCGGGTGGCGAGGGCGGCGAGCGCCCGGCCCGCTCCGGCGGCGGCGAGCGTTCGGCCCGTCCGTCCGGCGGTGGCCAGCGCGGCGGCGGCGATTACGGCTCCTCGCGCGGTGGCGGCGACTACGGCGGCCGCTCCGGCGGCGGTTCGGCGCCCCCGTCGCGCAACGACGACCCGTTCCCGGACGACGACATCCCGTTCTAATTGGAACTGGCTTCGCTTCTGTAAAGTCCTGTCTTCTTTCTTATAGGGATCAAGAGGATAGGTCCTCTCTGGGCGTAGTGACAGAGCCGCTGTGTAATACAGATTCAGAAGCAGAAATGGTGTCAAATCGCCCAGACCGTGTGTTGGGCGAGAGTGCACTTGGAACAGGAGTCGACGAAGCCGTGGTGCGTACGCATCGCGGTCCTGGAATCTGGAGAGAGGCTCCCCTTGCTCGTCAGGGGAGCCTTTGGCTTGCCGGACGAAAAGGTCACCGAGTTTGCACTGGTCAGGCTGCGCTCAAGGGGTAGGGCAGCTAGGACCATCTCCGCCTCTGTGCGGGCAGTCGGTGAGGCGCTGGATCACCTGCGTGCACGTGGAATCTGCCTTGAGGAGCGGATCGCCAAGGGGACCTATCTTTCACACGAGGAACTCCAGGCATTCGCCACTTCCTGCAAGCGTGGGCGCAAGAAGCGCTCAGTGCATCGAGATCACGCTGCGAACAAGTATTCTCGCTTCCTTGATTACGTAGCCTGGCTCGCCGCTCCGGTGATTGCACGGGCTTCTAGTGAAGCAGCCTTTGCCAAGGCACAGAGGGACCTCAAGAGGTTTCAGGTGAGGGCAAGTGCCGTTGCGCCCCCTTCCGAGGCCGCGATCCAGAGTCCGGACAGTGCGGGTGGACTCACTCCTGACCTTAGAGATCTCCTGCTTCAGGTTATTCGCCCGGAAAGCGAGCGAAACCCTTGGGCCGACGCGGCACTTCGCAGCAGAAACTACGCCATGGTGATGCTGGCTTACGAGCTGGGGCCTCGGGCGGGTGACGTGCTGAGCCTGAAAGTCAGGGACCTCAGTCTGAATCGACGCCCTGCCACCGTCACGTTTCATCGGCGACACGATGACCCTGAGGATCCAAGAGCTGACCAGCCAACGCTGAAAACGAAGCCGCGTGTCCTCGAAATAAGCGACAGGCTAGCCCTTTCCATTGAGACATGGTTGGACAAGTTTCGCGCAGACAGGGTTCGCTTCCCTGATGCGCGACGTCATCCCTTTGTCTTCGTGAACAATCGTGGCAACCCGATCAGCCAGCGCGGTTTTCAACTCGTCTACGAGCGCCTGAGAGAGGCTTTCCCTGAGTTTGGGCGGCTTGTCTCCCACTCCTTGCGGCACGACTGGAACGAGCGTTGGGTTGATCTCGCCGAAAAGGAGTCCTATGACCCTTGGGGGACTCAACGGCAACAATGTTATGCGATGGGATGGTCTGAAAGATCCAATATGCCAGCGAGATATGCGCGTCGAGCCATCGCAGAGGCAGCTAACCGACGGATCTCTAGAATGAACGACGCGTCCGAGAATAGGGGGAATCGTTCGCAGGGGTCTGGAGGTGCTGAATGACGAGGAGATCAGGCAAGACTAGTGGGGCATCTGATTACGTCGACTACGGGATTCCCACTTTGCTGGAAACCCGGGATGGTCTAAGCGTAAAGACGTCGTCCGAGCGTTGGTTGCTCGGGCTAAACACCAGTATCAACTGGGAACGTTTCGAACCTATTCCGCAAAGAATTGTTCTTCCGGTTAAGGCCTATCTGTGCCATTGCCTGCAAATTGGTTCTCCGCGGAGTGCGGGCAACGATTTTGCAAGGCTGCTTGCTGGGTTCTCAAGGATCGAGCGCGACGCGCTAAGGTCGCTCGCAGCGGGCGAACTCGGGATGAGTCTGTTTCACGCTTTCAAGGCGGCTCTTGAGAATGATGAATCTGTAACCTCCGACAGTTGTAAAGACTGCCTTCAATCATTCAGAAGGTGGTATGTCTGGTGTGCCGACGTCGAGTTGCCCAACTTCCTGGATTCGGTTGCGTTGACGCTTGAGCAGCGGACTATCGGGGGGTCGGCAAAAGGCCAAGCGGTCCTAAGCAACGATCCTCATGAAGGGCCAATTTCCTTCGTTGAGGATGTCCGAGTTGAGACCGCAATAGCTAGGGATTTTGACCATCTCGATCGTATGCAAACGGCGGACCTGCAGTCGCTCGTTGCCGTTCTTCTTAGCAAGTCATTCGGACTCTATGGTGCCCATCTTCAGCTAATCAATGAGGCGGACTATCAGGTTGAGGTTCTTCCAGATGGCCGGGCAGTTCACTGGCTGCATGTTCCTCGCCTGAAGAAACGTGGGGTTAGGGCAGTTGTGGGATCTAGGCGGCGGCGGCTTAGCGATCGATTGGCTGCCTCGATTAACTTACTCAAACAAAGAAACGCCGCCGACTGTGGGAGGAGTTCACACATTCAAAGTCTGGGCGGCGAAGTTCCTCTGTTCTTGACCAGGAAGCCACGGGAGCGATTTATAGGCACTACGCTTGAGGTTGATGCTTATCGCTGGCGACTTGCGTATTTCGTGGATTCCATGAGCCGATTCGCAAAAAGGCATGGGTTGAACTTTCGTTTGGCTCCACGGCGATTGCGATATACGTTCGCGACGCGACTCGTTGATGAGGGGTGCTCGCCACTTGAGTTGGCAGATGCCCTAGACCATACGGATCTTCAGCACGTGATGGTCTACTTTAATTCCAGGGGTGGGGTGGTGCGTCAGCTGGATGCGGCAATGGCCCTCCGTCTTGCGCCTCTGGCGAACGCATTCCTGGGTCGAATCGTTCCCAGACCTCCCTTTTCCGCAGGAAGTGACGCGGTTTCGAGCGTCATTAAGTTTCGGGGCGGTTCATCCGACCTTCGCGACGTCGGGCATTGTTCGATTTCCACATGTGGTCTAGACGCCCCTCTTGCCTGTTACACCTGTCCCAAGTTTGAGCCATGGGTTGATGGCCCGCATGGGTTTGTTCTGGATGAGCTTGTCAAAGATCGAAAAAGGAAAGTTGAACTTGGGTTTGATGGCCGAATCGTCCAAGTCCACGATAGAACGATTCTGGCTGTTGCTGATGTGGTCAGAAAGACCGCGGGCGCCGGTTATCAAGACGAAGGCTAGTAGCTCAAATGGCTAAATTCCTAACCTCGCAGGAAAGGCGGTCCAAGCTTGCATGCGAGGAATTCTGCGCAGAGATGCGGTCGCTCAATCCATACGCGGATGTTGATTGGGAGCAATCCTCATGGGTCGTCGGAAAGGCCCGGAGGGCTAGTTCTCGTGTGAATGAGAGAATTCATTTCACGACCCACATCTATACGTCGTCATCTCCGGGGTCCCTCGGTCCGGCGTTCCCTCGTGTCTTTGGGGATTTCGTTCGTGCGATAGTCGTCGATAAGGCATTAAGTGGGACAAAGCGACCTACGGCGTCTGCTCAGATGGTGCTCGTCCGCGCCCTTCGATACCTGTACGAAGAGCTTAAGAGGAGTAGTGGCGCAGATGAAGTCAGTCCGTGGCGGCTCGTTCGTGCCCACTTCGATAACGCTGTGCAAGAACTTCTTTCTCGCGAGAAGCCCTACACTAGTTACCGGGTGGCAAACTATCTGCAGTATGTGGCCGCGAAGGTCGATTCCCTGGGGCTCGCCCCCGTTGCTATGGTCTGGAAGCACGGGGTTGAGCGGCCTGAGGGGGCTGGAGGGCTGAAGGCGAATCGTGTTGGGAAGAGATTTCGGGAGCGGCGCGAGCGCCTGCTTTTGTCCGACGAAGTTCTCTATGCAGTTGCCGCGCTATCTAACGCCGAAGATTTGGATGATCGGGACCTGGTTTGTCAACGGGTTGTGGATCTTCTGTTCTGCTGCGGATTCAGAGTGAACGAGGCTCTGGCCCTATTCCGAGATTTGATGGTGGAAGAGGCGGTAAGGGATGATCTTGGTCAGCTGGCGCTGGGTGCGGACGGCAACCCAGTGTCGCCCCATTTCGGTCTGAGATATGTTCCAGAAAAGGGTGGAAGAGAGGCTTCGAGAATCAAATGGGTTCCAACCGAGCTTGTTCCGATTGCGCGCCGAGCCGTCACTGACCTTCTGAGAGTAACGTCGCCATATGCTGATCGGGCGCGGTTCGCATTTGAAAATCCGGGTCGCGCCCAGTTCGGTGAGCCGTGGGATTCCTTGCCCTCTGATGCCTTGGTTTCGCTTCAGGATGTCGCTGGGATGCTCGGTTTTCGCAAGGCCGACACCGCGAGGATATGGATTGAGTCAAACGTTAGGGCTGGAGCGGCTTCGACTCGGGGCGAGAGTTGCATGAAGGGTGATGTTGAGGGGGCGGTGTCGCGATTGATTCACGGAGCAAGTATCAGTTTTGGGGGAGATCTTGGCGAGGCTCGAGTGCACGAGTTGCTCGCCGTTGTGCCAAGGAATTATTTCCATAGCAGGAAGGCTTCAATTAACGGGACGGCAGTATCTGTCACCGATCAGAACATCAGCGATTATCTTTGCGGTCGGTCCAGCAGTAGCGGCTCAGCCAAGTCGATCTTCGAGCGGCGTGGCTTAAGGGACTCCAGTGGCGCGATAATCAAAATTCGGACTCATCAATTCCGTCATTTCCTTGATACCGTCGCCGCGGAGGGCGGGGTGCCCGAGCTCGTTCGGGCGCGTTGGATGGGGCGGAAGGACCTTTCACAGAACAGTGCCTACGATCATGAGACTGGGATATCTCTCGCGCGGAAGGTGCGTCAGCGGCTTGTTGACGGCACGGTTGAAGGCCCGATTGGTGACTATGTCAGAGCGATCCCGGATCCGGTGGCTCGAGGAGATCTCGCGTCAGATCTGATTCGAGGCATTCATAGGACGCAGCTTGGACGATGCTTCCATGACTGGGCGGCTTCCCCGTGTCCTGAGCATGAGGCTTGCTGGGGATGTCTTGAGCACTTAGTCGTCAAGGCAGACTCAATGGAGATGGCAGAGGCGGAGCGTCAGCTTTTGGAAACGAAGCAGGCCTTGGCTGCTGCTGAAATTCAGAAGAGTGAAGGCACGTATGGTGCCGGAAACTGGGAGAAGGCGCACCGGAGGAAGCTGATTAAGTTGGAGCGAATTCTGGCGGTCCACAAAGACGCGTCTGTACCTGACGGCACGCTCGTGCATCTTGCGGCTTCGAGCGTCGGGGACGGTTCTCCCAATGAATAATTCACGGCGACGTGCTCGCAAGTTCCTTACGGAAGACGGCATTGTTAGGGTAGTGCGTGCAATAGAGTCGTTGTCTGTCACGACTGCGCTGACCTGGGAAGACGTTAAGCGCCTAGCGAGCGAGCATGCTGGTGATGGCTATGTTTGGACGCGCCAGGCGCTTGAGAAGCATCGTCAGATCAAGGATGCCTATCTGTCCCATGAGTCAGCGCGCAGAAGGCACGCAAAGAGCGGGAATCGGACAAGTGGGCGTTTGTCGGAGCCACAAAGGCTCGCTCGGCTCGAGGCAGAGGTTGAGGCTCTTCGTGCGACACTAAATCAATACGACCAGAGGTTTGCGACGTATCTCGCAAATGCCGTAGCGCACGGGATGACCGTGCAGCAATTGTCGGCACCTCTGCGACCCCCATCCAGAGGGGGTGGTAACTCTGATGCGACCTGAGCGATAGAGACCTTCGCGTTAGGAGGGCGTATTGTCGCCGGCCTAATCGCTCTGGGGCTTCCAGTCTTCGAAGTTTGACGCTGTCATTTCCTTCGCAGTCTGAGCACCAGCGTCATGGCCTTCTTCGGCGATATCCCGAGCTTCTCGGCGAGCAAAAAGTACTCCATTACGTCCAGCCGTCGCCCTCCCTGCTCGATGGCGGACAGGCGCTGCTGAGGCCAGCCCAGGGCGTCGCACAGCTCGGTTTGTGTAATGCCGAGGGCTTTGCGGGTCCGGCGGAGCTCGGTGACCAGTTCGCGGTACTCCTTGGCGTAAATGGTCTTCTTGGGCATGGCGGTCCGGTCCCTTCCTGGGTGGACACGCTAGGTGCGCCGGCCAAATACATGAAAAACGTGTAAAAACGGGCTACCATCCGGCCCTGTTCTCCGGCTCCCGAGTCCCTGGCCTATGCCCCTGCTATTGGTCCACCCGGCCGTGGACCTGACGCTCGAGCTCTACGTCTCGCCGGCCCTGGAGGAAGCCAAAGGCCCTGGAGTACCGGCTGCAGGACCTCCTGAGGGACTGCCTTGATTGGGACCTAAAGCCCCCCACGGATGCCCAGGTGGCCTACGCCACGGTCCTAGCGGCCCGGCACGGCATTTCCGTGCCGTCTGAGGCCCTCAGCTATCGCTTCCATATGGCGATGTTCCTTGAGGCCTGGGCTCGAAAGCCCACGCGCCCTGGCCCTTCAGAGGATCAGCCAGGGCTTTCGGTCCAGGAATTTGACCCCGAGGTCCCGCCGAAGTGAACGGCCTGGTGCGCGTCTTTTCGGATGACGTAGGCACCAGGCCGCAGTTGGGCAAAAAGCCGCGTTGTAAGTTGAGCAAGAGTAAGTGCAAAACGTCCAGTTTCAGAGCCTAGTCCATGCCAATCGAACAATCAGAACTCAACAGACTGCTCGAGGAGTCGATCAGCGACCGACGTAAAGAGCCCGAGTTCTTCCGCGCACTGCTGGACGCCACCGTTTATGCCCATGTCCCCCTTAACGACCAGAGCGGGCGAATTCGATTCATCCAATTCAACGGGCCCGACGGAGAGCTTCTGCTGCCCTTCTTCTCTGACCCCGGAAAATCCGAGGCGGCCGCGCGAGGTAATGCTCGTACTGTGGCGATCAATGGCCGGCTCTTCTTGGAGAGCACACTAGGAGCCACTCTTATCCTCAATCCGAATAACCATTGGTGCAAGCTTTACCCAGAGGAGATCCGTGTTCTGCTCAGCACTGGGCAAGTTGCAGTTCTGGAAGCAGACAATTACGAGGAACGCACGCAGATCGCCGTCGCGAACCCCGAAAATGTTCCCGAGCTACTGATTAGGGGCGTCAGTGAGATTCTGGCCACGCTCCCCGATGTGGAAATTGCATATCTCGTCGACATGCGTTTCGACCCGCATCTGGACACCCCAAACTGGGTGTTAGCCGTTGGTACGCCCAAGTCGACGAGCACGCGGATCTGCCGTGCCATCCTGGCCGAACTCCAGTCCCGGGGAACGCTCACGGACAAACCGCTCAGCTTGATGCCTTTGCCGATCGAGGATCCGGTGCCTGATTGGGCTGCGGAACTAAAACCCGAGCCCATCTATCGCCGAGGCTAAACAGGTGCCGGGAGTTATCCGGGTTAGCCCTAACATCCGGCTCTGCTAACCAGTCCCAGATGGGCCCGACGGCCAGGTCGTCGGGGCGGTCCCGAGCTTGGATCTCCTTGTCCTTCGGCGAGTTCGGGTCTTGTCCGGCATGACCCGTCAACCGAACCGACACCCCGACCCCAGGGCGAGGGAGGGGGCGGGTGGGGGGGGAAATCCCGGGGGCTCGCGATTGTCTCTGCAGATGAGACAGAATCCCCCGATAGTCTTAGCGTCTTCAAAGGGGACCGCCCGGAATGAACCAACAAAGCCTCTCCGCCTTCATCTGGTCGGTGGCCGACCTGCTTCGGGGTGACTACAAGCCCCACGAATACGGAAAGGTAATCCTGCCCTTCACGGTACTGCGTCGCCTGGACTGCGTCCTCGCACCGACCAAGGCGAAGGTTCTGAAGGAGCTGGAGGCGAAGACCAAGGCGGGGGTGAGCTCGGACCCGTTCCTTAAGAGAGCTTCCGGCCAGAGCTTCTACAACAGCTCCGACCTTGACCTGTCCAAGCTGCTCGGCGACCAGGACCACATCAAGCAGAACCTTTACGCCTACCTGCAGGGGTTCTCCCCGGAAGCCAGGGACATCTTCGAGCGGTACGACTTCGCCACCCAGATCGAGCGCCTGGCCAAGGCCAACCTGCTCTACCTCGTGACCGAGAAGTTCGCCAACATCGATCTGCACCCTGGGTCGGTCGACAACGCCCAGATGGGCCATGTCTTCGAGGAGTTGATCCGCCGGTTCGCCGAGCTCTCGAACGAGACCGCTGGTGAGCATTTCACTCCGCGAGAAGTCATCAAGCTGATGGTCAACCTCGTCTTCATCGAGGATGACGACGTGCTGACACCCGGCAACGCGGTCGTGCGCACCATTTACGACCCAACGGCTGGAACCGGCGGAATGCTGTCCGTTGCCGCGGAGCACCTTGCCGAGCACAACCCCGCTGCCCGACTGACCCTTCATGGGCAGGAGCTCAACGACGAGTCCTACGCCATCTGCAAGGCGGACATGCTCATCCGCGGCCAGGCGGTGGAGAACATCGTCGCCGGTAACACCCTGAGCGAGGACGGGTTCCCCAAGAAGACCTTCGACTACATGCTGGCCAACCCGCCGTTCGGCGTGGAGTGGAAGAAGGTCGAGAAGGTCGTCCGGCAGGAGCATGAGCAGAAGGGCTTCGACGGGCGCTTCGGGCCTGGTCTGCCGCGCGTCTCCGACGGCTCGATGCTCTTCTTGCTCCATCTCGTGGCCAAAATGACGCCGGTGGTCGATGGCAAGGGCGGCAGCCGCTTCGGCATCGTACTCAACGGCTCGCCGCTGTTCACGGGCGGAGCTGGCAGCGGTGAGAGCGAGATCCGCCGTTACCTGCTGGAGAACGACCTGGTGGAGGCGATCATCGCCCTGCCGACGGACATGTTCTACAACACCGGCATTGCCACCTATGTCTGGGTGGTCTCGAACAAGAAGCCACCCGCCCGCCGGGGCTGGGTGCAGCTGATCGACGGCTCGCACTTCTGGCAGAAAATGCGCAAGAGCCTTGGCAGCAAGCGCAAAGAGATGCGCGACGAGCACATCTCCTTGGTTACCCGTCTGTTCGGCGACTTTGCCGAAGCCGACCTGGTCATGCTGCTCGACGCATCCGGCAAAGAGGTGGGTCGCGATGTTCTGGCCAAGGACGCTGTCACCCCGGCTGGGCCGGAGGGCGGCAAGGCCAAGCGGGTGCCGCTGGCCCGCCACTTCCGCAATGAGGCTTTCGGATACACGGCCATTACCTTCGAGCGTCCCCTGCGCGACGAGGTCGGTAATGTGGTCCTGTTCGAGAAAGGGAAGCAGAAGGGAAAGCCGCAGCCAGACAGCAGCCTGCGCGACTCCGAGAACGTGCCGCTCAACGAGGACATCGGTGCTTACTTCAAGCGAGAGGTCCTCCCTCACGCCCCGGATGCGTGGATCGACGAGACCAAAAGCAAGGTGGGGTACGAGATCCCGTTCAACCGACATTTCTATGTGTTTGAGCCGCCGCGACCGCTTGAGGAGATTGATGCCGATCTGAGGGCGGTGTCTTCGAATATTTTGCGGGTGCTCGGCGAGATGAGCGCATGAAGATGAAAGGTTACGCCGATTACGAGGAATGCCGTCTTCCGTGGCTCGGTCGTTACCCCAGGCATTGGTCGCTAACAAAGACAAAGCGGGTCTGTAGCTTCACTACCGGGTGGACGCCGCCAACGGGAGATTCGGCAGCGTACGAAGGGGATTGCCCTTGGGCCAATATTTCGGACTTGGGGCAGCGAGTGATCCTCAATACTGCTAAGTCGATCAGTGCCAAGGCGGCAGAAGATCATGGTCTGGAGCTGATTCCGGCCGGCAGCTTGATGTTTAGCTTCAAGCTCTCGGTTGGCCAAGTGGCGTTTGCTGGTAAGCCGATGTTCTCTAACGAGGCTATCGCGTCCTTCCGGGAGTCGGCTGATCTCGATTTGAGATTTTCGTACTACGCATTTCCGATTTTTCTTGTCGAGAATGCGGCCGAGAACATTTATGGCGCAAAGCTGCTAAACCAGTTCCTAATCAGGGAAGCGATATTCCCGCTGCCGCCAAAGCCTGAGCAAAGGCTCATAGCCGACTTCCTTGACCGAGAGGCCGCGAAAATAGACGCCCTCATCGACGAGCAGGAGCGCCTGCTCGCGCTGCTGGCGGAGAAGCGCCAGGCGGTCATCTCCCATGCAGTGACCAAGGGGCTAAATCCCGATGCACCGATGAAGGACTCCGGCGTTGCGTGGATGGGGCAGATCCCGGCGCATTGGCGAGTCGCGCCGTTGGCGCGAGTTTCCCGCGAGAGATGCGATGGTCCTTTTGGCTCAGGGATAAAGTCCTCACACTACACAGACCAAGGCGCACTTGTGGTCAGGCTTCAAAACATCCGCGCGGGTCGATTCAGGATGGGCGAGCCTGTGTATCTTGATCAGGAGTACTTTGAGTCCGAGCTGAAAGGCCATGCAGTTTTGAACGGCGATGTTTTGGTCGCCGGACTTGGTGACGACAACAACTTACTCGGTAGGGCTTGCGTTGCTCCGGCTAACCTCGGCCCGGCATTGGTGAAGGCAGATTGCTTTCGATTCCGCCTCCTTGATGACATGTGTCCTGAGTTCATCGCACATCAACTCTGTGCAGGCGCAGCATTCGATGCAGGCCAGTTGGCAACTGGTACAACAAGATCGAGGATTCCATTGAGTGCGATGGCGGGCCGAATGGTTGCCTTTCCGCCAATGGATGAACAGAAAGCAATTAAAGTCCATATCGCAGGTTTGCTAAAGAAGTCGGATGATCTTTGTTGTATGGCTGAGGCCGCCATTGCTCTTCTGCGTGAGCGCCGCGCAGCTCTAATCGCTACGACGGTTACCGGCCAAGTTGATGTGCGGGGAGTGTAGTGTTGTATCGGAGTCATTACTTCTCGCCTTCGCTGGGGTGGTGTGGCTTCGTAGTCAGGAAGAAGTGCCTAGGTGTCGTAACCTGAGCGGGATTGCCGGGAACACCGAGTCCAGTGAGTAGCGACAATCGCGAAGATCCATGGATGCGGCTTGTGCCGGCGCTCTTTCGTGCGCTGGCGGATCCTGCATCCCGCGACGCGCTGCCTCGACCTGTCACCGGTTCCCTTGAAGAAGCCTGTGGTACCTGGGGTGCGTTGCACTACGCGTTCAACTGCTTCTTGGGGTGGCGTGATGTTCCTAAGGGCCTCGTGTGGTGGTACCGAGCTGGCAAGCCCGTCGAGGGGTCAGAGGTCCTCGCTCTAATCCGAGAGGTTTGGGGCCGGGACGACCTGATCGACTACTACGCGGCTTGGGCTTGGAAGCCGGCATGCCAGTACTGGATGGTTCCCCAGGAGTTCGCTCCTCTGGACGGCCCCTCGCCGACAGAGCTTGCGAAAAATTCTCACTGGCCTGACGAAGGCTGGTGGCGGGCCTTTATTCGCCGTGGAGCGGTCCACCACCACGACCCCTTTTATGGCGGGTCTGACGCCCTCCATCTCTCGGCGCATACGGGCCGAGAAGTCGGTGTCCCGTCCCAGGCCCCCGTCATCCACCTGGATGCCCCCGGCCGCCGCGGAGTGCTCATTACCGAGGGCCTGCAGCACTGGCTGGCCGATCTCGAGGCCCTGGGCCAAACGCTGCCCTCCCTGGGTGATCGGTCCTGGCGCATCGAGGTCTTTGATCGGCGCGTGGGG
>NZ_MEDO01000025.1 GCF_001724815.1 Arenimonas sp. SCN 70-307
CGGCACGTCGGAAATGCTGGGCTGGATGGTGGATGAGAAAGACATCGAGCCCCACGTGCCGGTCTGGGACAAAGCTCAGCGCAAGGATGGGACGCTGGGACGATCGGACTTCACTTGGGACGCGGACGCGGCCGCATATCGCTGCCCGCGAGGCAAGCAGCTGCGATCCAGCGGCAAACCAACCGCCGACAACACGCTTATCTATCGCAGCAACTTCCACGACTGTGCCGGCTGCGAACTGAAGTCGAAGTGCTGCCCAAACACAACGCACCGGAAGATCGCCCGCCAGGTGAACGAGGCCGCGCGAGAGGTGGCGCGCCAGCTGGCGAAGACGAAACGATACGAACAATCACGGCGACACCGGAAGAAGGTCGAGATGCTGTTCGCGCACCTGAAACGCATATTGAAGTTGGACAGGCTGCGACTACACGGCCTGAAGGGCGCCCGAGATGAGTTCCTATTGGCCGCTACCGCGCAGAATTTACGAAGAATGGCAGCGTGGTTAATGCCGAAAGGCCCCGAAACGGCAATTGCCCCCGCCCTTTGAGGACTAAGGGCGCTTGCGCGCCCGTTTTCCTGTCGATTCCAGCGAAAGAACCAATGGCCCGGCCGACCTGCCGAGCCAGGCGAGCCGCCAGAAAGCGAGTTTTTCAACGGAATAGGTCGGAAGCGGAGGGGGGGGGTAGCTACCGGGGCTTTTAAGTGCTCAACACCAGCAGCCCGTCTGCGAGGGACGGAATAGACGCTCAACTAGGCAGGCATCTGCAGCAGCCGAGAGTCTAGCCCCTGCCTTCTGACATCCTCTTAGCGTGTGCGCCACGAGCCGGATCAATATCCAGATCCTTCCTCAGCCGGGCTGCCAACCCTCGAGCAAAGCTCTCGTAAGCAGCCGGAACGAACCAGGCCCTATGATCGCCAGGCCCCCAGCCGGAGGACAATCCGACAAGCGCTCTATTGTTGAGACGACGCAATGCCCGAAGCAACTGAATGGAATGAATACCTTGCTCCGCTGCTATTCGTCTCACGGTCAGATGCTTCTTGAAGAACTCCTCGACAGCCGACGCCTTGGCTGTCAGAAGGCCTCGTGACAATCGCCTGGCCCCTACACTCCGAAACACCGCACTTGCCTCGTATGACAGCAAGTTGTAGCGAGCCTCCGCTAAGGATCTCGTGATATGTGTGCCGCGGCCAACTCCTGACCTGTTCTGCTTCTTGGCCCGGAGCGGACGAACCTTCGGAGGGGGCTCAGCCACCTGAATGTCATCAAAGTATCCACCAGAATCTATGTATGCCGCCTCGGCGCCCTCCAGTATTTGACCAATGAGCGAAACTTGTAATGCTGGCCTCCCCTTTAAAGCAGCTTTCAACGGCTGGACAGCGATACCGGCGGGCTTTGGAACACACGCATCCAATAGCCGCTCTTTGAGCCGGTCAAGGTCCTCCAGGGCGATCAGCCCCTGCCTCCCTACAACGAAGTGATTTGAAGCCAGGTAGCCCAGCTTAATAAGAGTCTTCAAGCTGGCAACACTGACACCAAGCTCCGTCTTGGCCACCTTTTCTGAAACGCCACGATAGGCAGAAAACCTCATGGCCCTGACCGCATCCAAGTCTATGCACCAGTTGCGGTTATGGCCCTTTCCACACCTGGTGGCCGGTATTCGTCCGCTTGAAGCCCAGCGCGCGGCGGTTATCGCATTAATGCCAAGGAGACTCGCCGCGGCAACGGCTGACCCGTACCTTGCGTCTGGCAAGCGCAAGACCTGCTTCTCCTTAGAGCGAAGCTGAAAAGGCCGAGCGTCCCAGCGACGCGTGGCGTAACCACATGCCACCTCCCTAAGGAACCTCGTTTGCTCGCCTTTCTCCTTAAGGTTTTTATTGAGCCGTGCAAAGAGCCAGTCGAATCGGGCCTGAAAGCCGTCGTCACGAGCCCTCATGCTTGGTGACTGCTGCCACTTGACGCAGAGCAACTCAAAGTTTCTTGGCCAATCACAGAAAACTTGGCAGGTGTCCGGCAGTACCTCGACGAGTTCCTCATATGCACGCGGACCTCCCGTCCATTCGTTGATAGCTTGAAGGACGGTCGCAATCGTGACGGTCATTCGAAGAAACACATTGAGCTCCATTCTTCGAAACTCTTGAACTGGCATGCCTGCGAGCCAGGCCATATCGAGACATCCCTCGTTGCCAGCCGCTAAGTGGTGAAGCACCCCACAAAAACCAAGCATTGCAGGAGAGGCAAGCCGAAGATCCGCGCCTAGAAAGCTCTCTCCACACAGACACTGCAGCAGACCGGGCCTTGTATGAGTAATTCGCCGCGCGCATGAAGGACAGTGCTTCAAAAGAAGAATTCCGTGAATCGGACAAGCGAGATATGCCTTCAGATCCCATGCTGCATAGACGTATCCTTTCTCCTGAATGCACTGAGGGCATATCCTCGCCTTGTGAAGACCGAGATGTCGCGTCTGGACTGGGCGACCCAACAGACGCCCCTCTTCACGCATCTGCTTGCCGGCAGCACGATATCCAAACCCTTGTGGCAGAGAACACATAGGACCAAGAATCCCGGAAAGCTTGGAGTATTCCCATCCAGATGTAATTTGGTGCGCCTTCCCGTCCTTCAACATCTCAAGAATCGGGCTTACGGAGTCATACCCGTTCGCCTCCGCCAGACGCGTCAGGTAGGACCGGGGAGACTCATCCGAAAATGGCGCTGGCGTCCGCATCAATAGCCCGTTCACAAGCCAATCTCCTGAAGCCTCGATTTCGCCTTGTCCTTCCGCAGTCGCTGGCGCGGAGGCGGGAGATTAATACTGAGAGCGCGTTTAAGCTGCTCTTCCTGGTTCTCGCCGATGACGAAATCGTTTGCGAAAGGCGCATCCCCGCATTCGCTGTGAAGAAATGCCCGACGCCACGCCTCGTGAAAGATTTCAAATCCAATCACCTTTGATCTACGCGCTTCAGCGATGGTTGCCGCAAAGAGAAATATCTTTGAGACAAAGTCCATGATCCCGCCGGTCGCAATGAAGAATCGGTACGCCACCTCCTCACTCTGCAATTCCGGGAGATCATAGGAATCTAGTGTGTGTTCAAAAGCACCAAGGACACGCACGAAACTGCGCCGAGACCTCACGCTTCTCCAATTGAACCGCTTGATATGCACGGTCGCCATATAGCGTCGACTGAGCTGCTCATTTGATTTGATCACCCGCATAGAATCCGCCAACCCTGCACAGAGGACGGAAACTGGGTAATCAATAAGAACTTCCTTGATCGCCTCCGACGCGTCGAACAGAATCCTGTCCGAGGATCGATCGACGATATGCTGGAGATCGTCTAGGACGATCAGCCGGACCTGCTGTTCTCCCAGCATTTTTACCACTCGTCTCTTCTTTGTCGGCCGAGTGCCCTTTGATGGCCTCGGGTCTCCCAGCGCAGTGAGCAATGCCTCAAAGACGGCTATTGCGGTAGGGGCCGTTGGAATCTCAACGTAGATCGCTGGCGAGATTTTTCCTTCACCGCCCCTCCGCCCACCTAAGTCACGCATGAGCCACTTTACTAAAGTCGATTTCCCAACGCCGGACTCTCCGCAGATGAGCATGCACAGGCCTGACGTTAGACGGCCAAGTGCAACTAGCAGATCGAAAGACGACTTCGCATTTGCGCAATCCGATGTAACTATGAACGTACTGGATACCTTGCTACCAACCTCATCTTTGTCGGCCCTCCTATTCATTGTCGGCACTCCTAGGAAAGTGTTCCACCCGGTAGCTTTCGACATCCTCGGCGGCACCGGTCGATTCCTGTCCGACCTCTTGAGCGAGATCTGCAAGGGTGCCTTCTCCCTCCGCACTTCGCTCATACGATCGACCGCCTCGTGCGCGCTCTTTCATCCGTGCTTGGGCCTTTCTTCGACCCTGCTTGACCGCGGTTTTCTCCGTGGCAATGTCATTTTCAATCTGAGTCCTCGCTTCAGCGAGGGACAAGGCTACGCCTTCCTCCGCGCATAGCGACCTCATCTTCTTGCACTTTCTGTGCTGCCAACGGGTCAGTTCGCCAGCGTATTCCAGGTCGAGACAAGGCACGCGCACCCAGATGTCCATTCCAGGGACTTGGACATAGATATTGGAGAGATCGTCGTCATTAACCCGGATACTGATCTTCAACCGGGGGCCGAACTTGGAGCGCAGGAAACGCATATCCAAGCTGTTATAGATGAGACAGTCGAACTCGATCCCCTCGTGATCAAGCGTCCTGCCATCCACTTGGCGCAAGAACATACATTCCAGGATGGTTGTTCTATCTGGAACGAACTGCGTAAAGCCTGACTTGCTTTCGTTCCACACCTGATATGGCGATCGGTTTCTAAGGACCCTCTGAGGTGACTGCATGTAGACGTCCACTATCCACTTGACAATTACCTTGTCGAAAGTGGACCAACGAATGAGCAGATCCTTCTTCGCATCAAAGTCACCTCGTTTAGCGATGTTCTCCATCGTAGTCCCGGGGAGACCATGGATTAGAAGCTGATCTTGTGTTCTGAAGTACCTTTCGATATTCGGCTTCTGCCATGGGCTGAGCCTCGCCGAGAATTCGACGCGTTGCACGCCCCCTTCTGAAGCTGCCTGATGAACGGCGTTCGCGTGTTCTTCTAGGCCATTGTCGATCACCCATGACTCGGCAGCGCCAAAACAGGGCCAGTCGTTCTTGACGTCCGAATATTTCGCCAGGAAACCTTCTTTCGGAAGAACGGAGTGCTTAATGCATCGCGCCAAGGACACAACACTTGGATTCTCTGCACCCCAGTAGAACCCGACGACTGCACGCGTGAAGGCGTCCTTTGCCGCGGTGATAAATGCCCGCCCAATCGGCTCGAAATCATCATCCAAAAGAATAATGGAGAGCACCGTGTGATCAATCTCTATCCTTTCAAGCGGCCGCGTCGTTTTGACGCCTCCGAGGCTGACGCGCATCATTGCGAGCGCCTTGTCGGCACCGAATCTGGCAGCAAGCACTTCTTCCGCATCAACCTCGCGAATCACCGAAAGCATTGCTTTACGTCCCGGGATGCGCAGTTGCTCTGATTTCGGCTTGCTCTTGTTCAGCAATCGGACCCGGTCTGCGGCCTTCGTAGTCGCAGCTGCAATGGATATTCTCGGATTTCGGCAGAGGTAGAAATCGTCGCGGACCTCCCTAAGAACACCAAGGAGCGCCTCACAGCATCTCGGTCCCCTACGGCCTCGTAAGGATGTCTTGTCGCGAAGCGCAAGAGTAGGCTCAGGGTGGCCGTCCGCCACCTTCTTCCATCGCATGACCGTCGAGTAGCCCGGGGGCTCAACCGGCCACTTGAGACGATTCCACTGAAGAAGGATCGCTGCTACAGCCTGATCCTTTGGCTTCGCTCGAATGGCCAAGACATACTGGGCCCGCATCGCGCCTATGCTGCCGGCAGCGTCAACTTCAACATGGCCCGATGGACCAACATACGCCGCGGACGAGAGCCCCTGCATAAGCTCTGCACGCCTGCCCTCGGTCTCATTGGAGGCGCTACTTACGAACTTCAGCTCGCCAGTTTCGTAAGCGGCCCAGAGATCAGATGAAGACTTCTGCTCGACCAGCCCGGTGCTCAACTCAGTCATGCACCACTGTCCATTCGACAGCAGGCAGTCCAGTCGGAACGTGTACCCGGCCGTTTGGACTAGTTGCTTTTCCCGAAGAGTTCCCAAACCCATGGCATTCTCCCTTGGCTGGATAAGGGAGGATGGATATTGGTATAGGCAGTCACCGGCTTAGAAAGATCTGCCGAGACCTTGCCTTCAAAGAGAAGCGACAGGAGCACGCCATCGCTCTGACCAGAAGGAATATTCCGCAGCAGCTCCGACGCCACTATCACCTTGCGAGGCGGGATCTCCGGTATTGACCGAAGATAGCGGGGATGAAGAGTTTGCAGGGCGCTGCGGAACCTGCGCAGTAGGATCGCGTTACGGTAGTACGCACCGCGCGAAAGAACGCTTCCGGCCACCAAACGATACGCATATCCGAGCGGCTCTAGCAGCTCAGAAAGTCGCTCTGCTCGACGACGAAACCGAATGTCGGCGGCCTCCTTGTCATTCTTGATTTCCCAGAACTCTCGAAGCTCCCCTGCCACCACCAGGAAATCGGGATAGTGCCTGTGTGACCTTGAGCGCCAATCAAACGTGAGTTCAGCCGGTTGCTCTTGGAAATCAGTTCCAAAGCATGCATCCAGGATAATGGCCGCCATCGCCTCTTCGGCAGCTTCGGCATGAACTGATCGGTCGGCACCCCGGAAGCAGGGAACAGCGTAGCGCCGCCTGGCTCCGGAGCGCGAAAGAACTCGGCGGATTCGACCGTGTTCCGTCATAGGCCAGCGGATCTCGATTCCAGTGCCACGCCGGACCTCTTCAGTTCGAGGCCGCCCGATTGCGCGATAGGGGAATTCAGAGGGAGTTTCAGACTGCCGGTCGAGCAGACCGGGGTCGAGGGAGGCGACGTATCGGCTATACCCCACCGAGGCCTTCCATAGGGGTGTGTGCAAGCATGAGCACCCTCCTTCCCGTCACTTCTTATTCCTTCACGAAGCGCTTGTCAAGCGGGTAAGAGATTTTCGGCCTTCGCGATGGTAGCGTCGGTTCCCGGCCCCATCGGGAGACTACGGCCCGACGGTCCAAGCCGCTCCTTCGCCTTCTAGGCGCTCGCTCCCTACCCATATTGGCGCCTATATACGAGCGCGATGACTTGCCCGGGCTATGATTCGTCGAGCATACATCGCCCGGAGCACCAAGCCGATGACCGACCGCACCGACCGCCTTCGCCAGTTTGTCGACTGGTGCGAGCTGCACATCACCGGCGACGAGAAGGGCGAGGCCCAGATCTTCCTGGATCACCTGTTCCGGGCCTTCGGCAACCCCGGCGTGAAGGAGGTCGGCGCCGTCCTAGAGAATCGGATCAAGAAAGACGACAAGGGGACTGCCTTCGCGGACCTGGTCTGGAGGCCGGTCGTATTAATTGAAATGAAGAAGCGGGGAACCGACCTTTCCAAGCATTATCGGCAGGCGTTCGATTATTGGACCCGGCTTGTTCCGGGCCGCCCCCGCTACGTGGTCCTGTGCAATTTCGACGAGTTCTGGGTGTACGACTTTGAGACCCAGATGGACAGCCCAGTTGACACCGTGGCGCTGAAGGATGTCCCTGATCGCCACGGCCCGCTGGCTTTTCTTTTTCCCGAAGACGTTAAGCCAGTTTTTGGAAACAATCAGGAACAGGTAACCCGCGATGCCGCAGACCTTCTTGTGGGGCTGTTTCGATCGTTGATCGGCCGCAAAGTCGACCGGGACCTGGCACAGCGATTCACCCTACAGGCCTTGATGGCCTTGTTCGCCGAGGACATCGGGCTGCTGGAGAAATACTTCTTCGCCCGTCTTCTTGACGACTGCAAGACTCCAGAGCAGGCCTACGACCTGATTGGCCAGCTCTTTACCGAGATGAACGCCCCGGGCGCCACCGCGGGTGGACGATTCAAGGGGGTTCCGTACTTCAACGGCGGACTCTTCAAGGACCCGGCCCGTGTCGAGCTACTGCCGGCCGAGATCGAGCTGTTGCGTCAGGCGGCCACCTTCAACTGGGCCAAGGTGCGGCCGGAGATCTTCGGTGTCATCTTCGAGCATAGCCTTGAGGACGCCGAGCGCCACGCGTCGGGCGCCCACTACACCAGTCCGGTCGACATCATGAAGATCGTCGGTCCCACGATCGTAGAGCCTTGGCGCGAGCAAATCGCCAAAGCCAAGACACTGACAGCGCTGGAGGCCCTGCTGGCCCGGATTGAGCGATTCAAGGTTCTGGACCCTGCCTGTGGGTCCGGTAACTTCCTGTATATCGCCTACCGTGAGCTCAAGCGCCTGGAGGCCCTGATCTATGAGCGAATGGGCGAATTCAAGAGCGTTGATCCGAGTCAGCGGCCCTTTGGATTTGTCAGCAGCAAGAACTTCTACGGGATCGACATCAACCCGTTCGCCGTCGAGCTTGCCAAGGTCACCATGATGCTGGCGCACAAGCTGGCCATCGACGAGTTGCACATCTCCGAGAATGCGCTTCCGCTCGACAATCTAGATGAGAACTTCATCCCCGGCGATGCCTTGATCCAGGACGATGGCACGTGGCGGCCGTGGCCGGAGGTGGACGTCATCATCGGCAACCCCCCATTCCTCGGTGCCAAGCGCCTCAAGCCAGAGCTTGGCGTCGACTACGTCAACCGCGTACGGCGCGCCTACCCCGACGTTCCGGGCATGGCGGACTTTTGCGTGTATTGGTTGCATCGCGCAGCAAAGCACCTGCCCGAATGCACGGCAGCAGACCCGCTCAGGGGCCGTGCCGGATTGGTCGGCACCCAGAACATTCGCAACAATGCCAGCCGGGAGGGCGGACTCGACTTGATCTGCGCTACAGGTACTGTCGTTGAGGCAGTCGACAACCAGCCGTGGTCTGGAGACGCAAACGTGCACGTTTCCATCGCCAACTGGATCCACTCGAAGGAGCCAAAGCTCCTACCTAAGACGCGCCGGCTCTGGTTCAAGGTCGCGCCCGCTCCGGGCAAGAAGGCAGCCAGAAAGCGAGGTAGCGGCCCGGCGAGCAAGGAATATGAGCTCGATGTCCGGGAGGTTTCGCACCTCAATGCCTCCCTGTCCGACAAAGTCGACCTTGGTATCGCCGCTTCGCTGGCCTGCAACAGGCACCCCAAGCGGGTCTATCAGGGCGTGACCCCAGGGCATAACGGATTCGTACTTACCCGTGCCGAGAAAATTGAACTAGAGAGCGATGGAGCGTCGTCCGAGGTAATTCATCCATACCTCACGGGCCGGGAGCTGGTAACAGGCGATGGCACGCCAGAGCGCTACATCATCGACTTCGAACGTCGAGATCTATTGGAGGTCCAGCAGTTCCCGAAGGCGTTTGACCACGTGCGCGCCAACGTTCTTCCCGACGTACAGCGCAAGGCCGATGAAGAACACGACACAGAGAATGCGCGTTCTGCACATTTGCAGCGATGGTGGGCGCTTTGGCGGGACAGAAAAGACATGTTTACTGGGTTTCAAACCCTTCAAGGGCGTTTTATATGCTGCTCACGTGTGACGAAGCGCCCAATCTTCCAGTTTCTGACCACTAGCGTCTGGCCGAGTGACAAGGTCCAGGCATTCCTTTTTGATGACGATTACAGCTTTGGCATCCTCCAGTCCTCCGCCCATTCGTAAGCTTCCCCGGTCGGTAGACACCCAATAAGTAGAACTTTCTGGCATCTTTTCCCCGCCAGGAGGTTGTATGAAGAAGTCGAAGTTCACCGAGACCCAGATCATTGCCGTACTCAAGCAGGGCGACGCCGGGGTGCCGATCAAGGACCTGTGCCGCCAGGCCGGGATCAGTTCGGCGACCTACTACCAGTGGAAGTCGAAGTACGGCGGCATGGAGGCGTCCGAGCTGCGGCGCGTGAAGGAACTCGAGGCCGAGAACTCCAAGCTCAAGCGGATGTACGCCGAGCTGGCCCTCGACAACGCCGCGATGAAGGACCTGATCGCAAAAAAACTGTAGGGCCGGCGCAGAAGCGCGAGGCGGTGCGCTTCCTCCTGGAGGAGCACCAGCGGCCGTTGCGCCGGTCCTGTGACATGGTCGGGCTATCCCGGGCGGCGTGGTACCGGCCGCCGCTTGACTGGACGGTCCGCGACGCCGAGATCATCTCGGCACTGGCCGAGCTGGTCAAAGACCGGCCGTCCCGAGGTTTCTGGAAGTGCCGGAAGCTGCTGCGACGGCGCCGACCAGAATGGAACCACAAGCGCATATATCGGGTTTACAAGGCCATGGGATTGAACCGCCGCCGCGCCGTCAGGCGCCGCCTGCCCAAACGCGAGCGCGTGCCGCTGTACGTCCCGCGTACGCCGGATTCGGTGTGGTCGGCGGACTTCATGTCCGACGCGCTCGCCTGCGGCCGCCGGTTCCGGACTTTCAACGTCGAAGACGACTTCAACCGCGAGGCGCTGCACATCGAGGTCGATACCTCGATCTCGTCGCTGCGCCTGGTCAGGATTTTCCAGCGGCTTCAGCGTGAGCGTGGGCTGCCGCAGGTGCTGCGGACCGACAACGGCCCGGAGTTCCTGGGCGAGGCCTTCACCGAGTGGGCCAAGAACCAGGGCATGGCCATCCAGTACATCCAGCCTGGCCAGCCGAACCAGAACGCCTACATCGAGCGGTTCAACCGCACGTTCCGGGAGGAGGTGCTCGACCAGTACCTGTTCCGGCGCCTCGAGGACGTCCGTGAGGCAGCCTGGTGGTGGATGCTCGAGTACAACGAGCAACGCCCCCACGATTCCCTCGGCGATATGACGCCCGCCGAGGTCCGCCAGCAGTACGAGGAAAGTTCTACTTTTGCTTTGTGTGCTTGACGGGGAAGCTTACGCATTGGCAATGGTTTCTAGAGAAGTGCTCAAAGCTCAAGTCAGATTTCAGTTATTCCATCGAGTCTGTATTCGACACCTACCCATGGCCTCAGGCGCCCAGCGCGCCCCAGATTGATGCCATTGCCCATACTGGTAGGGAGTTGAGAGCGCTTCGAGAAATGTCATTGCCTTCAGTGAAAGGCAGTCTTCGTGCGCTCTACCGGACACTGGATCTACCTGGAAAGAATCCGCTTCGCGACGCCCACTCGCGACTTGATTCTGCTGTTCTAGCAGCCTACGGCTTTGATCAGAAGAAGGATACGTTGGAGCAGCTGCTGACATTGAATCAGCAGATCTCAATTAGGATTCAGGAAGGAAAGTCTGTTACAGGGCCTGGCATTCCGCCCAGCTACACGGCGCCGGGAAATTTGGTAAGCAGTGACGCCATGAGCGTTTGACCCATACGGTCGCCACCGGCTCACTATCGATATGGTCAAGCTGACAGAATCAGCGCCGCGCGATTAGTTTTTTGCTAGACACCAGCGTAGTGGACGAGCCGATCTATCGACGACTACGCCTTCTCTTAATGTCGATGAACTGCATCACCGGCAAGCTACTAGGATCGGAGATGGCATCGGGAATGAAGGGGTCGTCATCGGGTCGCACGAGCATGCCAAGCATCGACTCGCCTTCTGCAATTTGCCAAGCGGCTTTTGTTTCAAGTCGGGTGAGCTCAATGGGTTCGATGCCCAATGGCGCGAAGGGCAAGTACGGGTCGTTGCGGGGAACCGCCACGCCTAGCCGGAAGCGCCCATGGTGGGCGAACGCCGCCAAGAAGCTATCCAAGTTGGTCGAGCTGTCGGGCGTCATCGTGTTCAAGCGGACTGCGAGCAGAACCGTCTCGGTCGCATCGCCCTCGACGCCGGCATCGGCGGGTCCGATGCCAACGGTGTAGTGCGCCCGATGATTCCTGTCGACGTCGGTGAGGATGGCCAGGCGGAGAATCTGATCGGCGTCCTGGCCCTCGACGCGCCGGCGCCAGCCACGCAAGATCTTCCCGGCGGCATCGGGATTGGTGAACATCAAGTGCAACTCAGGCACACCGTCGGCTTCCTGCAGGAAGCCGACCCCCTGCCAGCCGGCTCGATCCCACAAGGGGCTGTATATCGCCCCGAGCAGCCTCGTACGCCGATGGTGAAACCGCAGAGTGTCCGACAGCGACTGGCTTGCTTGCACCTTGCCGTCCCACGTCCCGCGCGCTGCCGCGGGGGCCCTCCGGGCACAGAACCGACCACCGTCGACCACGTCCACGGGCGCGGCGTCCGGCGGCAGCAATGCGGCCAACGTGGGCGGCTGCGTGGAGTTATCGTCCAGCGCGCAAGCGTGTAGCAAGCCGAAGGCGCGATCGTGAACGGCATCTTGCGAGAACATGCGCTCAATGTCAGCGCTCGCTCGGGGCGTGAGAACGTGTCCGACGATATGCGCGATCGCGTTGATGGCTTGATTGTGGAAGCGGGTCGTTGTCGTGAACTGCGACAGGGTTCCGCGCGCAAAGCCCAGGTGGACTACCGGCTCGCCGCACTCGTCTTCGTCCACCGCGGCCGTCAGCGAATCCGAGTGCTGGGTGTCGTCGATGACGATCATGAGGCGATCGGTCGCTGGCGTTAGTCGGTCTGAAAAAGCGGTTGCAGCAAAGCCCTCCAGGACCGCGAACAAGCCCATTACCAGTGCACGCGCTTCCTGCGTCACCACGCCGGTGGCGATCAGCTCGCAACCCAGGATCTGGCTGCGGACCGTTCCTTTTGCATCCGCTCGCCAGTCGATGACACCCAAATCCTCGGGCCATTCGATCGCCTGGATGTCCGCAAGATCGACGCCGGCCATGGCCTGCAACGAGTCCTGCGGGTAGCCCAGAAGTGCCAAGGAAACCTGCTCCGCGACGCGCAACTGGCGCTGACTCAGGATCGCAGGCGCGATGCGAATGGCTTCCGCGTCCGAGGCTTCCGAGCCGGCGATGGCCCGCGCGAGTAGGGATTCCATGTCCTGACGTTCACTGAAGTATGCCGCCTTGCTCTTCTCTGAAAGGTCAAGCGCGCCGGCCACCAAGTCGGCATAATGCAAGGCCTCTAGCATCAGCGGCAAACGACCGGCCGCCAACTCCACCCACGCCAGGCGCAGCGCAAAATTTAGCGATTCACCCGAAATCTCGGCATGCTCAACCATGCTGCGGAGCGAGCGATTCAAGCCCTGCAGCAGATGCGCACGTGCTGCGCAGAACAGACCTACGTCGCAGTAGGCTTGGGCAGCGATCCATGCGCCTTCCAAATATAGCTCACGGGACGGCTGCTTATGCAGGAGCGCAAAGGCCCGGCCCATGAGCCGCAGCGCCTCTTCCGGCACTTGATTCGCAACTTTGCGCGTGGCGCGGTCCAGCAATAGGCGCGCCTGCGCCTGGGCGCCGATCCGGTGGCCAGTCAATTCACCCGCCTGGTCAGCGACCGCGTCCAGTCCCTCGATGGTGAAGGGTAGCTCGGTGAAGGCAGCTATCACCCCGCACAGCGTTTCGACCGGGTACTCCGGCAGGTGCTCAATCTCGCGCAGCAAGGCGCGCAGGCCTTTTACTGTGGCGGCCTGCTGCTCGGGGTTGCGCGGGTCGCTCAGGAGGTCGAGGTGCAGCAAGTGTGTGCGCGACCACGCAGCATCCGTCGGGTGCGAGCGTCGCTTTGCCAACGGTTCCAAGCGTTCGTATAAGCGAGCATGCCGAGCGTCCAGACTGGCGGTGCCCGCTGGCAGCCAGCCGTTCCTCTCCGCCGCGTTGAGTAGCGTGTAGAGGTTCGTTAATTGCTCTAGGTCCCAGGCATTGCTGTCGTCGTCCAGGAGTGCCTCGATGGCGTCGTAGGCGCCAATCACGGCCGTGTAGTCATCGAACCACCAAAAAGCCGTCCAGGCCTTCTGGTAGATCATCCGCCGCTGGCCCCGGGCACTGGCGCTCTCGCGTGCGGCCGTGATGGCGCGATCGAAGCGTTGGTCGATCTCCTCGCGCGGCCGGCCTAGCCCCCGTGCCAGCAGGGCCGACGTCAACCAGGCGTGCGCCAGTTGCATCGGGCTGTTGGCAAAGCGAGCAGAGTCGTTGAGCTCAGCCTCTACCTGCGCCAGCTGCCTGGACCGATCGGCGTCGATGGGCCCGATGGTGCCTGCCGACCTGGCGCGGGCGGACGGCAGCGAAAGTTCACGCTCGGCGATGGGCCAGTGTTCATGGTCGTAAACCGCCTGAACAATCCATGTGCGGTCGAAGATCCTCACCGGGATCTTGCCAGCACGCTTTGTGAGCTCTCCTTCGAGTTTGGCTCGATCTTTGTCTTTGACGAACTGGTTGGTGACGAAGTAGATGCGGTCGTAGGATCTGCCACTGGCTAGGACGCTGTCGATGTCCCGGCGCGCCTTGGTCCGCCAGTCTTTCATGGCGCTGATAGCAAAGGCCCACGAATCGTTGGCGGCTTTTCGGGCTATGCCACTCCACCAGCGCTCGGCGATGCCATCGGCCACCGCGTAGGTTTCGGTGTCGACCTTGCTGTCACCACCTCCTGTGGGACCGGTCTGCGGAATCAGGTTCGGGCAGACTTCGACCTCCAGCAGCGCATGAACAAAGCGTTGGAACTGCGCTTCTTCGCTGCGGGCAGTGATTGTGTCGAGGCGGTATTCGAATTCGGCACGGCTGAGCGGCTCGGTCGACTCGACTACGCTATCGGAGTACAGCGACGGTCGCCGTCCGCGCATGAATACGGACGGAGTCGGCATGTGGCCCGCGTCGCCCGGCTCGGAATCAGTCATCGCTGGCGTCATCCTAATTGCCTACTTCTTGCTAGTCTTTTTGGTGAGCACACTCCCGGCCAGCGATTTGATCGTTTTGCTAGTGCGGCCGTCGTTCAACGCCTTGGCTGCAGCGCGGGCCGTGGCCTTCGATGATTCCTTCTTGGTGTGCGACTGGGCTAGCGCGCTGCCGGCTAGCGACTTGGCCGTCTTGCTTACGCCAGCATCAGGTAGCACCTTTGAAGCGATTTTGGTGACATTGGCGCCGGAGGACTCTTGTTTCGCCATGATGGACCTCACTCAGTCGAGAGGACGATATCCACCCTAGGCCCCACCGCAGGCTCGGAGTAGATGGGATTCAGGTTGCCTTGCTGTGCGGCATCTGTAGCTCGGCGACGCCGCGGGTGAAGTCCCGCGGGATCTGGATCGGCTCTGCCGGATTGCGCTTGTCGTTGTAGACCTCTATATCGGTCTCCAGGCTGATGCTCCCGCATGAAAGTGAACCTGAGATCCGACGAATCGAAACGTACATGCCGCCAGAATCCTTGGCATTACCAAGCCCGCTCTAAGCTGAGAAGCCGTGGGTCGCCCTGCGCAATCTAATCAGGACTTCTGCCGATCTACCCTCGGCGACCTGGTGCGCTGGTGACCTGTCGACGCCACTCAGATCAGACGTTGCCCAATCTGCAGCCGCTTCAACTGTCGCGAACAACCGAAGGATTTCTTCGGCAATCTCCGGATCCGCCCTCACCAGCGCCTCCCAGACAGCTATGGATCGCACTCTGGCGTCGCTCTTCGCCTGATCGTACGCCTTCAGGGCATTCTTCAGTTCCAGGTTTTCCATGATCAAATCCTCGCGCCTTGGCAACTGACCTCGCGCGAGGATGCAACAGTTATTCAAATGACGATAGAGCCGCGAGGCGCCCGAGCATTCAGGACGCCGCACCTATCAGCCATAGCCTGCCTTGACTTGCTATGAGGCAATGAGAGAGCCGCCGCACCGAATCTCACCTTTTGCGAAACAAATCTCATGATTTGGGAGCGCGGACACGTCTTACTCCGGTTTGGCGCGTTCGCGGCTCAGCCGCATTTGCTGTAGCCGCAATTCAGGCAAGTAGCGCAGCCGTCCATGATGACGGTGGCCTTGGTGTTGCACTTGTTGCACATCGTCGCGCTGGGCGGGAAAGAGGCGCCCTCGCCGGTGACCTGCACCGCCTCGTCGGCGCCTGGGGCGCCTTCGGTGCCGGCACCGGCGGGGGCCCCGCTCAGGCCGCTGTTACTGGACTTTTTTTTTGCGCGGGCCTCGTAGGCGGCGCGCTTCTCGGCGATCAGGCGCTTCTGCTCCTCGCCCAGCTCCGGGTCGATGATCATGCCGATCGACTTGAGGTGCTCTTCGACCACCGAGCCGATCTCGGCCACGATGGACGGCATGTACACGCCGCCGGCCTTGAAGTAGCCGCCGCGCGGGTCGAACACCGCCTTCATCTCGTCCACCAGGAAGGTGACGTCGCCACCCTTGCGGAACACGGCGCTCATGATGCGGGTCAGCGCCACGATCCACTGGAAGTGGTCCATGTTCTTGGAGTTGATGAACACCTCGAACGGACGGCGCAGCTCGTGCTCGGTGCCCTGGTTGAGCACGATGTCGTTGATCGTCACGTACATGGCGTGCTCGACCAGCGGCGACTTGATCTTGTAGGTCGAACCCACCAGTACTTCAGGCCGCTCGACCTTCTCGTGCATGTGGATGATGTTCGACTCCGGCTCCTGCACGGCCACGGGAGCGGCGACGGGGGCGGCGGCCTCCTTGGCCTTGTCCTCCGGCTTCTGGACGCTGTAACCCTTGATTTTCTTGACGATCTTGATGGCCATGCTTCGTTTCTTTCCGCTTATTCGATTCGGTGGTGACTTCCCCCGGAGCCCCCCGCCGCCATGCGGCGGGGGGACGGGTTGCGACAATCGGGACAGCCGTCGGCTTTAGCGCTTCCTGGCAACCTTTCGGGCCGTCGTCTTGCGGGCCGCCGGCTTCTTGGCGACCTTCTTCGCAGCCGCCTTCTTCGCGGCCGGTTTCTTCGCCGCGGCCTTCTTCACCGCAGCCTTCTTCTTCGGCGCCGCCTTCTTCACCGCGGCCTTGCGGGCCGGGGCCTTCTTGGCGGCCACCTTCTTCTTCGGAGCCGCCTTCTTGGCGGCAGCCTTCTTCTTCGGGGCGGCCTTCTTGCCGCCCACCTTGGCCTCGACCGCCTTCACCGCGGCCGACACCTTCTTCTTCGCGGCGCCGACGGCCTTCTTCACCGCCTTGCCGGCCTCGGACTTCTCGGCCTTCTTCACCTGCGCCTTGGCCTTCCTGATCACCGGCGCGGCCTTTTTCTTGGCCGCCTTCACCGCGGCCTCGGCCTTGCTGGCGATGGCACCGCCGATTTCCTGGGCCTTCTCGCTGACGCTTTCGGCGGCATTGGAAAGGGCCGCCGTGACACCGTTGCCATTACTCATACCGCTCTCCTCGTCGTCGAAAACCGCGGCGGGCGGATGCCCGCCGCAAGCGTGGGATCAGAACTTGCCGTAGTAGCCTTCCTTGAGGGCGTCGAACAGGTTGGCCGCGCTGTGCAGCTCGCCGTCGTACTCGATTTCCTCGTTGCCCTTCGCCTCCACCACCGTGCCGTCCTCGAGCTCGAAGCGGTAGGTGGTGTTCTCGAGGTCGGCTTCCTTTACCAGCACGCCCTGGAAGGCGGCCGGGTTGAAGCGGAAGGTGGTGCAGCCCTTCAGGCCCTGCTTGTAGGCGTAAAGGTAGATGTCCTTGAAGTCCTCGTACGGGTAGTCCGTGGGCACGTTCGCGGTCTTGGAGATCGACGAGTCGATCCACTTCTGCGAAGCGGCCTGGATGTCCACGTGCGCCTTCGGGGTGATGTCGTCGGCCGAGACGAAGTACTCCGGCAGGCGGGTCTTCTCGTCGGTGCTGTAGGGCATGGCCTCGGCGTTGACCAGGGTGCGGTAGGCCAGCAGCTCGTAGCTGTAGACCTCGACCTTTTCCTTGGACTTCTTGCCTTCGCGGATCACGTTGCGGCTGTAGTGGTGCGCGAAGCTGGGCTCGATGCCGTTGGAGGCGTTGTTGGCCAGCGACAGCGAGATCGTGCCGGTGGGCGCGATCGAGCTGTGGTGGGTGAAGCGCGCGCCGGTCTCGGCCAGCTCCTTCACCAGCTCCGGGGCCACGCCGGCCACGCGCTGCATGTAGCGCGAGTACAGCGCGTGCAGCTGGCGGCCCTTGATCTTCTGGCCGACCTTCCAGCCGTCCTTCTTCATCTCCGGGCGCTTGCGCAGCATCTCGGCGGTGACCTTGAACTCCTCGTCCATGATCGGGGCCGGGCCCTTTTCCTTGGCCAGCGTCAGCGCCACTTCCCAGCCGGCCAGCGCCATCTCGCGGCTCACGTCCTCGGTGAACTTCACCGAGTCGGCCTCGCCGTACTTCATGCGCAGCATGGTGACCGTGCTGCCCAGGCCCAGGAAGCCCATGCCGTGGCGGCGCTTGCGCAGGATCTCGTTGCGCTGCTGCTCGAGCGGCAGGCCGTTGATCTCGACCACGTTGTCGAGCATGCGGGTGAACACCCGCACCACTTCCTTGTATTCCTCCCAGTCGAAGCTGGCCTTGTCCGTGAACGGGTCGCGCACGAACTTGGTCAGGTTCACCGAGCCCAGCAGGCAGGCGCCGTAGGGCGGCAGCGGCTGCTCGCCGCAGGGGTTGGTGGCGCGGATGTTCTCGCACCACCAGTTGTTGTTCATCTCGTTGGCGAAGTCGTAGGTGGACGCCATGATGCGGTTCCACAGCTGGCGCGCCTTGATGTGGCCGTAGATCTTGCAGGCCACCATGCCGTCGTCGCGGGTGACGTAGTTGGTGGCGTGCGGCCAGTCGCGCCACACCACCTGGCTGGCGTCGTCCACGTTCACTTCGCCGGCTTCCTTGATGTTCACCGGGAACACCAGCGGCCAGTCGCCGTCGGACTCGACGGCCTGGATGAACTCGTCGGTGACCAGCAGCGAGAGGTTGAACTGGCGCAGGCGGCCATCCTCGCGCTTGGCGCCGATGAATTCCTTCACGTCCGGGTGGCTCACGTCGAAGGTGCCCATCTGGGCGCCGCGGCGGCCGCCGGCCGACGAGACGGTGAAGCACATCTTGTCGTAGATATCCATGAACGACAGCGGGCCCGAGGTGTAGGCGCCGGCGCCCGAGACGTAGGCGCCGCGCGGGCGCAGCGTCGAGAACTCGTAGCCGATGCCGCAGCCGGCCTTGAGGGTGAGGCCGGCCTCGTGGACCTTGCCCAGGATGTCGTCCATCGAGTCGGTGATGGTGCCCGACACGGTGCAGTTGATGGTGCTGGTGGCCGGCTTGTGCTCGAGGGCGCCGGCGTTGGACGTGATGCGGCCGGCGGGGATGGCGCCGCGGCGCAGCGCCCACAGGAAGCGCTCGTACCAGTACTTGCGCTTCTCGGCGGTCGGCTCGGCGTCGGCCAGGGCCTTGGCCACGCGCTGGTAGGTGTGGTCGATGGTGGCGTCCACCGGTTCGCCACGCTTGGTCTTGAGGCGGTACTTCTTGTCCCAGATGTCCTGGGACGCCGGCTGCATCTCGATTTCCTGCGCCGTGTCGTTCTTTACCGCCTCCAGGCGAACCGTGCTCATAAGTCCTTTCTTCCTCCCGGGGCGCCCCTCGGGGAGGGCGCCTTTGTCTGAGTTCTTATCGGGTCCAGCCGGCCGGGACGCCGGGGGAGCCCACACCCGCCCGCGAAGCGCCGCTCCGCTGGAAATGTGATGTCCGTTCCGGTTCCCGCATGCCGTCTCGCCGTCGCGTCGTGCGTGCTATCGACCCCAAGCCTTGGGGCCGCCCCCCTCTGCCCACCACAAGATGTAGTGGCATCGGAAGGCCAAACTACCCCTCGGCCGGAGGCCTGTCAACAGCCTTCCGGGGTGGAAAAATTCAGCCGCTTCAAGATGTTCCACGGCCTTGGCGAGACTGTCCTGAGGCTTGGCCGGCTGACGTTCCGCGGGCTCCGGGGGTCGTGGAACCAGCCCCGGCAGCCCCGGCCGGCGCCCTTGTCCAGCCGCCATTTGGCTCCCATCTGCTATTGCCTGATCCTGAGCCCCTGAACCGAGCCCGGAGACCCCGCATGCGCCCGATCCCCGCCCTCGCCGCCCTGCTGCTGGCCGCCCTGGCCGGCGCCGGCGCCAGCCAGTGGCTGGCCGCCCCCGCCGCCCCGGAACCGGTCGCCAGCCAGCCCAGCCGCGGCGAGCGCGCCCTGGAAACCGCCGCCAGCCTGGCCTTGCCCCGCGCCGCCCACGCCGCGCTGCCGGCCCAGGTGGACGGCGCCGCCCTGCCCTCGCTGGCGCCGATGCTCGAGCAGGTGACCCCGGCGGTGGTGAACATCTACAGCCGCCAGGTGGTGAGCGTGCGCAACCCGCTGGCCGAGCTGTTCGGCATGCCCGGCATGCCCCAGCAGCGCAGCCAGCAGTCGCTCGGCTCAGGCGTGATCGTCGACGCCGAGCGCGGCCTGGTGCTCACCAACCACCACGTCATCGAGAACGCCGACGAGGTGTCGGTGACCCTGTCCGACGGCCGCACCTTCGAGGCCGAGTTCATCGGTTCCGACCCCGACACCGACGTGGCCGTGATCCGCATCCCGGCCGAAGACCTGGTGGCCATCGCCGTGGCCGACTCGAGCCGCCTGCGCGTGGGCGATTTCGTGGTGGCCGTGGGCAACCCCTTCGGCCTGGGCCAGACGGTGACCAGCGGCATCGTCTCGGCCGTGGGCCGCAGCGGCCTGCAAGGCCTGGGCTACCAGAACTTCATCCAGACCGACGCGTCCATCAACCCGGGCAATTCCGGCGGCGCGCTGGTGAACCTGCGCGGCGAACTGGTGGGCATCAACACCGCCAGCTTCAATCCGCGCGGCAGCGCCGCCGGCAATATCGGCCTGGGTTTCGCCATCCCGGCCAACCTGGCCGAGGAGGTCAAGCGCCAGCTGCTGGCCTACGGCGAAGTGCGCCGCGGCACCCTGGGCCTGGACAGCGAGGACCTCGGCCCGCGCCTGGCCAGCCAGCTGGGCCTGCCGGCCAACCAGCGCGGCGCGGTGGTCACGCGCGTCTACCGCGGTTCGCCGGCCGAAACCGCCGGCGTGCGCCCGGGCGACCTGGTGGTGGCCATCAACGGCGAGCGCGTCGACGGCGCCCAGGCGCTGCGCAACGCCGAGGGCCTGCTGCCGGTGGACCGCCAGGTGCGCCTGGACCTGCTGCGCGACGAGCGCCGCCTCAGCGTTCAGGCCGTGCTCAAGGCCCGCGCCACCGAGGTCGAGGGCCGCACGCTCGACGCGCGCCTGGCCGGCGCCACGCTGGCCGAACTGCCCGAGCGCTTCCGCCAGCGCGGCTGGTTCGGCGTGGTGGCCAGCAAGGTCGAGCCCGGCAGCCGGGCCGACCGCAGCGGCCTGCGCGCCGGCGACTACATCCGCGGCGTCAACCGGCGCCGGGTGGACGACCTGCAGGCCTTCCAGGACGTGATGGCCGAGCCGCCGCGCAACCTGCAGCTGGACGTGGTGCGCGGCAACCGCACCGGCTACCTGGTCATGGAATGAAGCCCGCGCCGGTGTAAGGTGGACGCCAAGCCATCGAGGAGGCATTGCATGAGCCCTTCCCAGTCCGAAAACCCCCGCCACATCGACCAGGCGAAGGAAAACCTGGGCGAGGCGCGCGACGCGCTCAAGGCCGGCGTCAACGACGCCCTCGAGGCCGGCGCCGCCGCCGCCAAGGAAGCGCGCGCCGAGCTCGACGAGAAGCTGCAGGGCCTGCTCGAGCAGGGCCGCGGCATGCTCGACCAGGCCGAGGACCTGATCCGCAGCAAGCCGCTGGCCTCCTTTGGCATCGCCTTCGCGGCCGGCTACCTGGTGGCCGCGCTCACGCGGCGCAAGTAAGCCCCCGTGGCCGAGGCCGAACCGGGCGCCCGCGCGGGCGCCGGGCCGCTCCCCGACGACGCCCGCGCGGTGCTGGCGGCGGCGCGCGACGCCGCGGCCGCGCACGTCAACGCGCTGCACGCGCTGCGCAAACTGTTCGCCGCCGAGGTCGGGCTGGCGAAGGTGGCGCTGGTGCAGGCGCTGGTGTTCCTGCTGCTGGCGATGGTGATGCTGGCCACGGCCTATGGCCTGCTGACGGCGCTGTTGGTGGCGGGCCTGCGTTCGTTCGGCGCGCCCTGGCCGCTGGCCATCGCCATCCCGCTGGCCCTGAGCATCGCGCTGGCCGGCCTGGCCGCCTGGCGCGCGAAGGCGCTGCTGCGCCACGCCGATTTCGAGGGCACGCGCCGGCAGATCAAGCTCGGCCTGCGCGGGCTGGCCGACGAACCCGGCCAAGACGCCGCGCCATGAACCTGGCCGCGAGAATCGCCGCCGCCCAGGCCGCCGAGGCCGACTGCGCCGCCTGGCGCGAGCGCATCGCGCTCTCGCGGGCGCACCTGGGCGATGAACTGCGCCGCACCGCCACGCCCGGGCGCATCGTCGTCTCGGGCCTGGCCCTGGGCTTCGCCTTCGGGCTCAAGCCACCCTCGGACGGGCAGCCTTCGCTGGCGGGCAAGTTCCTCGGCGGGCCGGTGTTCTCGATGGTGCTCGAAGCCGTGCTGCCCGGGCTGATCGCCGGCATCACCGCCGCGGCCGGCCTGCAGGCCGGGGAAGAGGCCACCGACGAGGTCGCCGAGGAAGACACCGCGGAAGACGACGAGGCGGCCGATGGCCAGGCGCAGGCGTCGTAGGCCCGCCGGACCCGGCGACGCGACGGTCGAAAGCGCCGCGCCGCCCGCCGGTGCGGAAAACCCGCCCCGCCGCCCGCCGCCGGGCGAGCGCCAGCCGCCGCGCCGGCCGCCCGCCGACAACCGGCCGCTGTGGCTGCTGGTGCTCGCCGTCGGCCTGTACACCAGCTACCTGGCCTCGAGCCTGATCCTGCCGGTCGTGCTGGCGGGCTTCATCGCCATGCTGCTGGCGCCGCTGATGCGGCGCGCGCCGCTGCGCTGGCTGCCGCGCGGCGTATCGGCGCTGCTGCTGATGGCGGCGCTGCTGGGCACGATCGGCGCCGTGGGCACCTTCCTGGCCGCGCCCGCCGCCGACTGGGTGCGCAAGGTGCCCTTCGTGATGCGCGAGGCCGCGCCCAAGCTGCGCGCCATGGTCGAACCCTTCGAGCAGGCCACGCAGGCGCGGCAGTCGCTGGGCCGGCTGGCGAGCGAGCCGGTGACGCCCGGCGAGCGCGTGGTGGTGCAGCCGCCGCAGCCCGACCTGCTCGACGCCACGCCGCGGGTGCTGGGGCCGGTGCTGGCGGTGATCCTGCTGGGCTTCAGTTTCCTGGTCTATGGCGACGACCTGCTGCGCAAGCTGCTCGAGCTGCGGCCCACGCGCGCGCAAAAGACGCTGACGGCGGGCATCGTCCAGCAGATCCAGTCCGACCTCTCGCGCTACATGCTCACCATCAGCGCCACCAGTTCGGTGCTGGGCGCGGCCACGGGCCTGTGGCTCTGGTACCTGGGCGTGCCCGACCCGCTGCTGTGGGGCGTGCTGGCGGCCATGCTCAACCTCACGCCCATCCTCGGCCCGCTGCTGATGGCGCTGATGCTGGCGCTGGTGGGCCTGAGCCAGTTCGACACCCTGGGCGCGGCGATGCTGCCGGCGGCCGGTTTCCTGGCGCTCAATGCCGTCGAAAGCCAGGTGCTGACGCCCGCGGTGCTGGGCCGCACGATGCGCATCAACCCGCTGGCGATCATCCTGTGGCTGCTGCTCTGGGGCTGGCTGTGGGGCGTGGCCGGCCTGCTGGTGGCGGTGCCGATGCTGGTGTGCCTGAAGATCGTCGCCGAAGCAGTGGACGATTGGCGGGCCTGGGCGCGCCTGCTCGAGTAGCCGTTTCACGGGCCCGGCACCGGGCGGCGGGCTATCATCCGCCGGTGGAAACGCTGCCCCGGGCCCTGAGCCTCGACCTCGACGACACCCTCTGGCCGATCTGGCCCTCGATCGAACGCGCCGAACGCGCGCTCGACGAGTTCCTGCGCTCGCACTGCCCGCGCACCGCCCAGCGCTTCCCCATCCACCGCATGCGCCGGCTGCGCGACGAGGTGGCGACGCAGCACCCGCACCTGGCGCACGACTACACCCAGCAGCGGCGCATCTCGCTCGAGCGCGCCCTGCAGGAATCGGGCGACGACGTGGGCCGCGCCGACGACGCGCTCGAGGCCTTCTACGCCACCCGCAACCAGGTCGAGTTCTACCCCGACGCGATGGCGGCGCTGGCGCGGCTGAGCGCGCGCTGGCCGGTGGCCGCGCTGACCAACGGCAACGCCGACCTGGGCCGCATCGGCATCCAGGCCCATTTCCGGGTCTTCGTCAGCGCCCGCGACGAAGGCCACGCCAAGCCCGAGGCGCCGATTTTCCTGGCCACCTGCGAGCGCCTGGGCGTGGAGCCGGCCGACGTGCTGCACGTGGGCGACGACCCGCTGCTGGACGTGGTGGGCGCGCGTCGCGCCGGCCTGCGCAGCTGCTGGATCAACCGCAAGAAAGATTCGTGGCCCGCCGGGCTGCCCCGGCCCGACCTTGAATTCGCTACGCTTGCGGGCCTGGCCGACTGGCTGGAATCACACCCCGACGCAACGGAAAACCGATGAGCCTGCCCGCCTGCTTCACCCGCCCCGAAGACGCCCGCGAACCGCTGCCGCTGTTGCTGGTGGACGCCGCCGGCTTCGAGGCCTGGCGCAGTGCGCAGCCGGCGTCGGTGCAGGCCTGGCTCAAGGCCCACGCCTTCGGCCCGCGCGCAGGCGCGCCGCTGCTGGTGCCCGGCAGCGACGGCCAGCCGGCCTTTGCCCTCGCGGGCATCGACGACGTGCGCGACCCGCTGGCGTTGGCGCACCTGCCCAGCCTGCTGCCGCCCGGCGACTACCGCCTGGCCAGCGACGCGCCGGCCCGGCCGGCGGCGGCGCTGGTGCAGCTGGGCTGGGGCCTGGGCGCCTACAGCTTCAGCCGCTACGTCAAACCCGCGCGCGCCCCGGCGAGGCTGGTGCTCGAAGCTGCGCCGGACGCGGAAGCGCTGGCCCTGCTCGAGGCCGCCACGCTCGTGCGCGACCTGGTCAACACGCCCACCGAGCACATGGGCCCGGCCGAGCTCGAGGCCGAGGCCGTGCGCCTGGCCCGCGCCTACGGCGGCCAGTGCCGCAGCGTGGTGGGCGACGCGCTGAACGACCAGAACTTCCCGGCCATCCACGCCGTCGGCCGCGCCAGCCACCGCGCGCCGCGCCTGGTGGAACTGAACTGGGGCGACGACGCGCACCCGCGCGTGGCCATCGTCGGCAAGGGCGTGTGCTTCGACACCGGCGGCCTGGACATCAAGCCGGCCGACGGCATGCGCAACATGAAGAAGGACATGGGCGGCGCCGCCCACGCCCTGGGCCTGGCCCAGCTGGTGATGGCGCTCAAGCTGCCGGTGCGCCTGCAGCTGCTGCTGGCCGCGGTGGAGAACGCCATCGGCCCGAACGCCTTCCGCCCGGGCGAAGTGATCGCCACCCGCCAGGGCCTGAGCGTGGAGATCGACAACACCGACGCCGAAGGCCGCCTGGTGCTGTGCGACGCGCTCACCTACGCCGCCGAGGGCAAGCCGGCGCTGCTGCTCGACTTCGCCACCCTCACCGGTGCCGCGCGCATCGCCCTGGGCCCGGACCTGCCCGCGCTCTACGCCAACGACGAAAGGCTGGCCACCGACTACCTGGCCGCCGGCGACGCCGCGCGCGACCCGCTCTGGCGCATGCCGCTGTGGCGGCCCTACCTGTCGTACCTCAAGTCCAACGTGGCCGACCTGGCCAACTCCAGCGCCACCCGCATGGCCGGCTCGATCACCGCCGCGCTCTACCTCGAGCGCTTCGTGCCCGAGGGCCTGGCCTGGGCCCACGTGGACGTGTACGCCTGGAACGACAGCTCGCGCCCCGGCAAGCCGGCCGGCGGCGAGGCCCAGGGCCTGCGCGCGGCCTGGGGCCTGCTCCGGGGCCGATACGGCCGCTGAAGCCAGACGCATGACGGCTGTCACCCGCACGGGGTGACGCCGGCCACTGCCGGCAAAAAGTGCCTTCCGGCACCTTGGTCGCCATCGGGCCGCGGTTAGACTGGCCGCCAGCCCAAGGGTGCCCTGAATGAACGCTTCGTCCGACCTGCTCAAGGAACTGCGCATCGACCGTTCCGCGCCGCCGCCCCGCGCCGGGCGCGGACGCGGGCCGTGGATCATCGCCGCCGCGGCCGTGCTCGGCCTGACCGCCGTGCTGGCCTGGTCGCTGCGCGAGCAAACCGTCGCGGTGCGCGTCGCGCAGGCCCAGGCCGTGTCCGACGGGGGTGCCGCCGCCGCGGCGTCGGTGCTTGATGCCAGCGGATACGTCACCGCGCGCCGCATCGCCACGGTGTCGTCGAAGATCACCGGCAAGGTCGAGCAGGTGTTGATCGAGGAAGGCCAGGCAGTCCGCGAGGGCGAAGTGATGGCGCGGCTCGAGGCGATCGACGCCAGCGCCCAGCGCGACCTCGCGGCCGCGAGGCTGGCGGCCGCGCGCAACGAGGCGACCCGCGCCGAGGCGCAGCGCCTGCTGGCCGAGCAGACCCTGGCGCGCACCCGCGACCTGGCCGCACGCCAGCTCGTCGCCGCGGCCGCGCTCGACCAGGCCCAGGCCGAACGCGACGCGCTGGCCGCCCAGCAGCAGGCCGCGCAGAGCAACATCCGGGTCGCGGAGGAATCGCTGGCCCTGGCCGAGATCGGCCTGGACAACACCATCGTGCGCGCGCCCTTCGACGGCGTCGTCACGGTGAAGGCGGCGCAGCCGGGCGAGATGATCTCGCCGATCTCGGCCGGCGGCGGCTTCACCCGCACCGGCATCGGCACGGTGGTGGACATGGACTCGCTGGAGATCCAGGTCGACGTCAACGAGTCCTTCATCGGCCGCGTGAAGGCCGGGCAGGAAGTGCAGGCGGTGCTCAACGCGTATCCGGACTGGCGCATCCCGGCCGAGGTCATCGCCATCGTGCCCACCGCCGACCGCAGCAAGGCCACGGTGAAGGTGCGCATCGCCCTGCTGGAGAAGGACGCGCGCGTGGTGCCCGACATGGGCGTGCGCGTGTCCTTCCTCGAGCAGGCGCGCGCGGCCGATGCCCCGGTGGTCGCCGGCGTCACCGTGCCGTCCGAGGCGGTGGTGCAGCGCGACGGCCGCACCGTCGCCTTCGTCGTGCGCGACGGCCGCGCCAGCCAGCGCGAGCTTGAGGTGGCCGATGCCCGCGACGGACGGCGCCGCGTGTCGCGCGGCCTGGCCGTGGGCGAACAGGTGGTGCTGTCGCCGTCGGCGGAGCTGCAGGACGGCGCCGCGGTGGTGGTGCAGTGACGCAACGCGGCAGGGGCCTTGGCCCTTGCCGGACGATCCAATCCAAGAGAGGCGTGCCATGACCGACTCGATCGTGCAGATCCGAAACCTGAAGAAGAACTACACCCGCGGCAAGCAGACCGTCGAGGTGCTGCATGGCATCGACCTGGACATCCCCAAGGGCGACTTCGTGGCGCTGATGGGGCCGTCGGGCTCGGGCAAGACCACCCTGCTCAACCTGATCGGCGGGCTCGACACGCCCACCTCCGGCAGCGTCTCGGTCGAGGGGCGGCGCATCGACCAGATGTCCGGCGGCGAGCTCGCGGCCTGGCGCGCCCACCACGTCGGCTTCGTGTTCCAGTTCTACAACCTGCTGCCGGTGCTGACCGCGCAGAAGAACGTCGAGCTGCCGCTGCTGCTGGCGACGATGGGCGGCGCCGAGCGCGCGCGCCGGGCGCAGGTGGCGCTGCAGCTGGTGGGCCTGGGCGACCGCGGCGGGCACAAGCCCAGCGAGCTCTCCGGCGGCCAGGAGCAGCGCGTGGCCATTGCCCGCGCCCTGGTCACCGACCCGACCCTGCTGATCTGCGACGAGCCGACCGGCGACCTCGACCGCAAGACCGCCGACGAGATCCTGACCCTGCTGCAGGTGCTCAACCGCGAACACGGCAAGACCATCGTGATGGTGACGCACGACCCGAAGGCGGCGGAGTACGCCACGCATACCGTGCACCTGGACAAGGGCCTGCTCGTCGACGCCGTCGCGGCGCACTGAGGACGCCGCCATGACCCGCACCGGACTGGTCCTCGCCAACCTCTTCCACCGCAAGGGACGCACCTGGCTGACGCTGCTGTCGGTGGTGGCCGCGTTCACCCTCTTCGGCCTGCTTCAGGCCGTGATCGTGGTCTTCAGCAGCGGCGCCGATTTCGTCGGCACCACCCGCCTGGTCACCCAGTCGCGCGTGTCGTTCACCAACTCGCTGCCGATGCGCATGGTGCCGGAGATCGACGCGATCCCGGGCGTGCAGCGGGCGATGTACCAGCAGTGGTTCGGCGGCGTGAACAAGGCCGACAACACCGAGATCTTCACCTTCGCGGTCGACCCCGAGCGCCTGCACGAGGTCTACCCGGAGTGGGTGATGCCCGAGGAGCACTGGCAGGCCTTCGCGCGCACCCGCAGCGGCATCATCGTCGGGCGGCAAGTGGCCGACCGCACCGGCTGGAAGGTGGGCGACCGCATTCCGCTGGCCTCGAACATCTTCCCGCAGAAGAACGGCAGCAAGGACTGGGAGTTCGATGTCGTCGGCATCTACGACGGCGTGGACGAGCAGTGGCAGGGCCAGACCAACGGCATGTACATCAACCACGCCTACTTCGCCGAGGCCTCGATGTTCGGCGGCGGCCTGGCCGGCATGTTCTCCCTGAAGATCGAGGACCCCGGCATGGCCGAGGCGATCGCGCAGACCATCGACAAGCGCTTCGAGAACACCGCCGACGAAACCCGGACGATGTCGGAGAAGGACTTCAACGTGAACTTCCTCAAGCAGCTCGGCGACATCGGCCTGATGCTGCGCTGGATCCTGTTCGCGGTGTTCTTCACGCTGCTGCTGGTGGTCGGCAACACCATGGCCCAGAGCGTGCGCGAACGCGTGCCGCAGTTCGCGGTGCTCAAGACCCTGGGCTTCACCGACAACGCGGTGCTGGGCTTCGTGCTGGCCGAGACGCTGGCGCTGTGCGCGATCGGCGGCCTCGCGGGCCTGGCCCTGGCCTGGTTCCTCAGCCAGGGCATTTCCCAGGCGGCCGGCGGCTTCCTGCCGCCGATCATCCTGACCACGCCGGTCTGGCTGGCCGGCCTGGCCGCCATCGTGCTGCTGAGCCTCGCGGTCGGGCTGATGCCCGCGCTGCGGGCGCGCCGGCTGCGCATCGTCGACGCCCTCGCGGGCCGCTGAGGAGAACGCCATGTTCAAGCAGATCCTCGCCATCACCCTGATGAACGTGCGGTCCATCCCGGAGCGCTGGGGGCCGTCGCTGGTCATCATCATCGGCCTGGCCGGCGTGGTGGCGGTGTTCACCGCGCTGCTCGCGATGGCCAACGGCTTCTCCTCGACCCTGCAATCGGCCGGCCGGGACGACAACGCCATCGTGCTGCGCGGGCAGTCGGGCGCCGAGCTCAACTCCGGCTTCGGCGGCGACAGCGTGCAGCTGATCAAGCTCGGCCCGGGCATCCGCAAGGGGCCGGACGGCCAGCCGCTGGCCGCGGGCGAGATCATGGTGATCACCGAGCTGGCCCGCCGCGACGACCCGACCGCGGTCGCCAACGTCACCCTGCGCGGCGTCGAACCGGCCTCGTTCGCCATCCGCCCGCAGCTGCGCATGGTCGCCGGGCGCGAGTTCGAACCCGGCAAGCGCGAGGTCATCGTCGGCGCCGGCATCGTCGGCCAGTTCGCCAACACGGACCTGGGCGACACCCTGCGCATGCGCGGTTCGGACTGGACCATCGTCGGCCATTTCGCGGCCGGCGACGCCAACGACAGCGAGGTCTGGGTCGACCTGGGCACCGCGCAGTCGGCCTTCAACCGCGGCAACTCGGTCAGCGCGGTCCGGGTCGGGCTGGAATCGCCGGCGGCCATCGAGACCCTGCGCGCGGCCCTGGCGGCCGACCCGCGGCTGGCGGTGGACGTGACCGAGGAACAGGCCTACTACAGCGCGCAGACCCGCGGCGTGCGCCAGACCATCGAGGCGCTGGCCTTCGTCGTCACCTTCATCATGGGCCTGGGCGCGATCTTCGCGGCGCTCAACACGATGTATGCCGCGGTCTCGGCGCGCACCCGCGAGATCGCCACCCTGCGCGCCATCGGCTTCGGCGGCCTGCCGGTGCTGGCCTCGGTGATGGTCGAGGCGGTGCTGCTGTCGCTGGTCGGCGGCCTCGTCGGCGCCGTCGCGGCCTACCTGCTGTTCAACGGGCTGTCGGTGTCGACCCTGAGCCAGGCCAGCTTCACCCAGGTGGTGTTCGAGTTCGCAGTGACGCCGCGGCTGGTGCTCACCGGCCTGGTGATCGCGATGCTCATCGGTTTCGTCGGCGGCCTGCTGCCGGCGATCCGGGCCGCGCGCATGCAGGTGACCACGGCGCTGCGGACGGCCTGACGACACACCGTTGCAACCACGGGGCGGGGCTTGGGCGGATAATGCCCGCCCAGCCCCGGAGGCCGCGTGACCCCCACCCCCGCCATCGATCGCAAGGGCCTGACGGCCGCCATCGCCTCCTACGTGCTCTGGGGCGTGTTCCCGCTGTACTGGGTGCTGCTCAAGCACGTGCCTGCGATCCAGATCATCGCCCACCGCATCATCTGGTGCGCGGTGTTCGTGGTGGGCTGGCTGGTGCTGCGCGAGGGCTCGCGCTGGCTGCGTGACGCGCTGGCGCGGCCGCGGGTGGGCTGGCTGCTGCTGCTTTCGGCGCTGCTGATCAGCTTCAACTGGGGCGTGTACATCTGGGCGGTGACCAACGGCCGCGTGGTCGAGGCCAGCCTGGGCTACTTCATCAACCCGCTGGTGAACGTGCTCATCGGCGTGCTCGTGCTGCGCGAGTGGCTCAACCCGGCGCAGTGGACGGCGGTGGCCATCGCCGCGGTGGGCGTGCTGTGGCTGGCCTTCCAGCACGGCGAGCCGCCGTGGATCGCGCTGGCGCTGGCCTTCAGCTTCGCCTTCTACGGGCTGATCCGCAAAGTGGCGCACGTGGACGCCATCCCGGGCCTGGCGATCGAGAGCCTGTTCCTGCTGCTGCCGGCGCTGGCCTGGCTGGGCTTCGAGCATTACCGCGGCGTGGCGGCCTTCCTCGACGGCAACCTCGGCAGCGACGCGCTGCTGGTGTTCGGCGGCGCGCTGACGGCGCTGCCGCTGATTGGCTTCGCCTACGGCGCGCGCCGCATCCCGTATTCGCTGGTGGGCATCCTGCAGTACATCGCGCCGACGCTGCAGCTGCTCTCGGGCGTGCTGCTGCTGGGTGAATCGTTCACCGGCACGCAGGCCATCGGCTTCGCCTGCATCTGGCTGGCCCTGGCCATCTACGCCAGCGACGGCTGGCGCCGCGCCCGCCGCCAGCCCCAACGCGCCGCCCAGGAACACTGCGCCGAAGAAGTCCCCGCCCCCGACGGCGCCGCCCCACCCCGCTGAAGCGCCCCCACCTCAGGTGGGGCGGGTCCTGGCGCGGGTGATGATGAGCACGCCGGCGAGGATGACGGCCATGGCGCCGACCGAGGCCCAGCCCACGCGTTCGTTGAGCAGCAGGGCGCCCAGCAGCACGGCGATCGGCGGGTTGACGTAGGCGTAGCTGGTGGCCAGGGCCGGGCGCACGTGGTGCAGCAGCCAGACGTAGGCGCTGAAGCCGACGATCGAACCGAAGGCGGCCAGGTAGCCCACCGCCAGCGTCGCCGACAGCGGCGGCGTTTCGCTGATGCGCTCGCCCAGCAGCAAACCCAGCAGGCCCATCGCCACGCCGCCGCAGAGCATCTGCGCGGCGGTGCTCATGAAGGGCGCCGGCAGGTCGCGGCCGCGGCTCCAGACCGAGCCGAAGGCCCAGGCGATCGGCGCCAGCAGCAGCGCCAGCGCGCCGCCGAGGCTGGCGCGCATCTCGCCGCCGAGGTTGAGCCACACCACGCCCAGGAAGCCGATGCCCAGGCCCAGCCACTCGCCGCGGCTGGGATTCTGTCCGCGCATCACGCCGAACAGGCCGGCCCACAGCGGCATCGAGGCCACCGCCACCGCGGCCAGGCCCGAGGACACCGTCTGCTCGGCGAAGTTCACCAGGCCGTTGCCCAGCAGCATCATGAAAAGGCCCATCACCGCGGCGTTCTTCCACTGCGCGCGGGTCGGCGGCGCGTGGCCGCGCCAGCGCAGGAAGGCGTAGAACACCAGGCTGGCGGCGATGAAACGAAGGCTGCCCATCAGGAAGGGCGGATAACCTTCCAGGCCGTAGGCAATCGCGAGGTAGGTCGAGCCCCAGACCAGGTAGACCGAAGTGAGCGCGAGCCCGACCGCCAGTTTCGACAGCGGCGCGGCGGCAGGCGAACTCATGCGCGGGCCTTCCTGCCCGCGGCTTCCGCTTCGAGCAGCGCCTGCTTGCGCGGCAGGCCCCAGCGGTAGCCGCCCAGGCTGCCGTCGCCGCGGATGACGCGGTGGCAGGGCACGAGCACCGCCACGCGGTTGCCGGCGCAGGCGCGCGCCACCGCGCGGGCGCCGCGCGGCATGCCCAGCGATTCGGCCAGCTCGGCGTAGCTGCGGGTCTCGCCCGGCGGAATGCGCATCAGCGCCTCCCAGACGCGGCGCTGGAAGGCCGTGCCCACCAGCTCCACCGGCACCGCGCCGCTGCGCGCGGCCAGCGCGTCGGCCACGGCGCGCACCCGCGGGGCCAGGAATTCGTCGCGGCCGGCGTCCACGCGCTCGATCGTGGCGCGCGGGAATTCGGCGCGCAGCGAGGCTTCCAGTGCCGCGGCGCCGTCACCCAGCAGCACGGCGCACACGCCGCGCGCGGTGACCGCGACCAGGGCCAGGCCCAGCGCGGTGTCGCTCACCGACCAGCGGATGTCCATGCCCTCGCCGCCGCGGCGGTAGGCCAGCGGCGCCATGCCCAGCCGCGCCGCGCCGTGCTCGTAGACGCGGCTGGGCGAGCCGTAGCCGGCGTCGTAAAGCGCGCGGGTGACGTCGTGGCCGGCGCGCAGGCCCTGCTTGAGGCCGTCGAGGCGGCGCTGCGAGCGGTACTCGGCCGGGCTCAGGCCGTAGGCCTGGCGGAAGCGACGCTGCAGGTGCGTTGCGCTGAGGCCGACGGCGCGGGCCAGTTCGGCCAGGCCGAGGTCCTGCGCGTCGAGCAGGCGGCGGGCGTGTTCGAGCTTGGCGTCGGGGGCGGGGCTTTCCATGCCGGCCAGCGTAGCCAGCCCCGACGGGGCCGGCTATCCGATTCTTGCGCCCGGGCTCATTCGGCCCAGACGGTGGGCTGGCGGGTCAGCGGCAGCACCTGGGCGGTGAGCTGGCCGTCGGCCGAGAGCAGGTCGAGCGCATCGGCCAGGATGGCCGCCGACTCGCGCAGCAGCGGGTCCGGGCGGTTCTTGGCCGCCTCTTCCTCGGCGGCCTGCTCGACCACCGAACGCTCGCTGGCGGCCAGGCCGTCGTCGACCAGGCGCGCGCCCTCGTCCGGGTCGGCCAGGCCGGCCGCGATGCGCTCGGCCTGGCGCTTCTTGCGCTCGGCCTCGAGGCGGTCGCGCTCGGCGCGGCGCACGGCTTCGTTGAGCGAAACGCTCTTGCGCTCGCGTTCGGCGCGGAAACGCGCCACGTCCTCGGCCCACCACTGGAATTCCTGGTCCTTGGCGACGCGGGACTCGTGGTTGGCCACCAGCTGCGGCGTGAGCACGGAGAACTTGCCGAGGTTGGCGTGCGGCGCGCGCTGGATGCGGGTGGCCGGCAGCGCGTTGTCGTAGGTGCTCTCGCCGTATTCGCTGGCGTCGAGGCTGACCGGGAACTGCAGGTCGGGCACCACGCCGGCGTGCTGGGTGGTGCCGCCCTCGACGCGGAAGAACTGCGCCACGGTGAGCTTGACCTGGCCGAACTTGACGTCGTCCTTGCGCGGGAAGCGGTCGAGGTCGATCAGGCTCTGCACCGTGCCCTTGCCGAAGGTCGGCTCGCCGATGATCAGGCCGCGGCCGTAGTCCTGGATGGCGGCGGCGAAGATTTCCGAGGCCGAGGCCGAGGCGCGGTTCACCAGCACGGCCAGCGGGCCGTCCCAGGCCACGCCGCCTTCCTCGTCGGCCTGCACGCTGACGCGGCCGCCGGTCTCGCGCACCTGCACCACCGGGCCGGTGTCGATGAACAGGCCGGTGAGCTCGACCGCCTCGAGCAGCGAACCGCCGCCGTTGTCGCGCAGGTCGATCACCACGCCGTCGACCTTTTCGGCCTTGAGCTCGCGCAGCAGCTTGGCGACGTCGGCGGTGGCCGAGCGCGCGTCCTTGTCGCCACGGCGGCGGGCGTCGAAGTCGAGGTAGAAGGTGGGCAGTTCGACCACGCCGATGCGGCGGTCGCCGACCTCGATGACGCGCTTTTGCGCGGCCTGCTGCTCGAGCTTGACCTTGTCGCGCACGATGACGACCTGCTGCGGCTTGGCGTCCACGCCGGCCTCGGCCGGCAGCACGTCCAGGCGCACCTTGGTGCCCTTCTTGCCGCGGATCAGCGCGACGGTGTCGTCGATGCGCCAGCCCACCACGTCCACCATCGGGCCCTTGTCGCCCTGGCCGACGGCGACGACGCGGTCGCCCACCTTCACCCGGCCGGTGCCGGCGGCCGGGCCGCCCGGCACGATGGTGCGCACCACCACGAACTCGTCCTGGCGCTGCAGCACCGCGCCGATGCCCTCGAGCGAGAGGCTCATCTGCATGTTGAAGTTTTCGGCGTTGCGCGGCGACATGTAGCTGGTGTGCGGGTCGATCGAGGCCGCGTAGGCGTTCATGTAGGTCTCGAACGCATCGTCGGCGCGCAGTTCGGCCACGCGCTCGGCCAGGCCGGCATAGCGCTTGTCGAGGGTCTTGCGGATGTCTTCCTGGCTGCGGCCGGCCAGCTGCAGGCGCAGGGCGTCGTTCTTGACGTACTTGCGCCAGGCGGCGTCGAGTTCGGCGCCGTCGGCGGCCCACTCGGCCTGCGTGCGGTCGTAGAGCCAGGTCTCGTCCTTCGAGAAGTCGAAGGGCTTGGCCAGCAGCGAGCGGGCATAGGCCACGCGCTCGGCGACGCGCGCCTGGTAGGTGGCGAAGATGTCGAAGGCCGGGCCGAGCGCCTGGGCCTTGATGGCGTCGTCGTGGCGCAGGCGCTGCGGCTCGAAGCGCTCGATGTCGGCGCGGGTGAAGAACAGCTTCTGCCCGTCGAGCGACTCGAGGTAGCGGCGGTGGATCTCGGCCGAGAGCGTGTCGTCGAGCGGCTTGGCGCGGTAGACGTAGCGGCTGTCGGACAGGATGCCGTAGACCAGGCGCGCCGCCGCCTGCTGCTCCACCGTGGGCGCGAGGACGTCGGGCGCGGTGGGCGCCTTGCCCGTGGCCGCGAGGGCCAGGGCCAGCGGCAGGGTGGCGGTGAAGGCGAGGAGCTTGTGCTTGAGCATGGTTCCGGTCCGGTGCGTCAGGGGCCCAGCATGGACCCGCGGGGGGCCTGGCGGCGTGTGCCGTTGGTGATGCTTTCCAACTCTCGACCCGAGCATACCCCCCGGATCATTCAGACCGCGTCTGCAACGAAGCCAGCTTCAGCCGCCATTCGGTCGGCGTGGTAGGACGAACGGACCATCGGGCCCGAGGCCACGTGCGTGAAGCCCATGTCCATGCCGGCCTCTTCCAGGGCCTTGAACTCCTCGGGCGTCCAGTAGCGCATCACCGGGTGGTGGTGCGGCGTGGGCTGCAGGTACTGGCCGATGGTGACCATGTCCACGTCGTGCGCCCGCAGGTCGCGCAGGGTGCCGAGCACCTGCTCCATCGTCTCGCCCAGGCCGAGCATGATGCCCGACTTGGTCGGCACGTCCGGGTGCTGGGCCTTGAAGCGCTTGAGCAGCTCCAGCGACCACTGGTAGTCGGCGCCCGGGCGCACGTTCGGGTAGAGCCCGGGCACGGTCTCGAGGTTGTGGTTGAACACGTCCGGCGGCGACTGCGCCAGGATCTCCAGCGCGCGGTCCATGCGGCCCTTGCCGCGGAAGTCGGGCGTGAGGATCTCGATCTTCAGGTCGGGCGACAGCGCGCGCGCCTCGCGGATGCAATCGACGAAGTGCTGGGCACCGCCGTCGCGCAGGTCGTCGCGGTCGACTGAAGTGATGACCACGTAGCGCAGGCCCATGTCGGCGATGGTGCGGGCCAGGTTGGCCGGTTCGCTGGCGTCGGGCGGCTTGGGCCGGCCGTGGGCCACGTCGCAGAAGCTGCAGCGGCGGGTGCAGACCTCGCCCAGGATCATGAAGGTGGCGGTGCCGTGGCTGAAGCACTCGTGGATGTTCGGGCAGCTGGCTTCCTCGCAAACCGTGACCAGGCGGTTCTCGCGCAGCTTGCTCTTGAGCTTGGCCACGGCGTTGCCGGACGGGATGCGCACGCGAATCCAGCTGGGCTTGCGCAGCACCGGCGCGCTTTCGTCGAACTTCACCGGGCTGCGGCCGATCTTGTCGCCGCCCAGCTGCTTCTGGCCCTCGACGAGCGGCGAGCCGAGCACCTGCAGGGGAATGGTCTTGGCGGGGGTGTCGGACATGGCGTCGTCAGGCGGGGGAAAGGTCGGGGAGGCCGGGCTCGGGACGGGCCTGCAGGCCGAGCCGGCGGGACAGGGCTTCGACCAGCACCGGCTTGACCGCGGCGAGCTCGCCGGGGCCGCCCAATTCTAGCACCGAGGTCACTTCCAGCCCCTGGAAACCGCAGGGATTGATGCGCCGGAACGGCTCGAGGTCCATGTCGATGTTGAAGGCCAGGCCGTGGAAGCTGCAGCCCCGGCGCACGCGCAGGCCCAGGGCCATCACCTTGCGGCCTTCGACATAGATGCCCGGCGCGCCCTCGCGGCGCTCGCCGTGGATGCCGTAGTGGGCCAGGGTGTCGATGACGGCGCCTTCGATGCGGCAGACCAGCTCGCGCACGCCCAGGCCCAGGCGGCGCAGGTCCACCAGCGGGTAGGCGACGATCTGGCCGGGGCCGTGGTAGGTGACCTGGCCGCCGCGGTCGACCTGCAGCACCGGGATCTCGCCCGGCGCCAGCACGTGTTCGGGCTTGCCGGCCTGGCCCAGGGTGAAGACCGGGTCGTGCTCGACCAGCCACAGTTCGTCCTCGGTGTCCGGGCCACGGGCGTCGGTGAGGCGCTGCATGGCGCGCCAGACCGGCTCGTAGGCCTGGCGGCCCAGCTCGCGCACGCGCCAGCCTCGGGTGGCCGGCTGCACCGCGTCGGCGGCGCAGGCGGGGGCTAGAGCGTCCACTTCACCGCCGGGTGCTCGCGCAGGGCGCCGTGGGCGGCGTCGTAGTCCTCGCGGCTGTGCGCCTCGAACACCACGGTCACCGAGACGTAGTTGCCCTTGGCCGAGGGCTTCACGCCCACGCGGTCGCGGTAGACGGTCAGGCCCAGGGCCTCGAGCACCATCGGCACCACCAGGTGCAGGTCGGCCTCGGCCGAACCCATGGCGCTGAGCTCGAACACGCCCGGGAACTGGAAGCCGTGCTCGGGGTTGTCGGATTTGATTTCCATCGGCCCATTATGGGGGCGGCGGGGCGCCGTCCCAAGCCCGCGGGGGGCCTCAGGCGCGGTCCACCCGGACGCGGTTGCGGCCGTCGGACTTGGCCCGGTACATGGCCCAGTCGGCGGCCCGGAACAGGTCGCCCAGGCCATCGTCCTGGCCCGGCCGGTAGCTGGCGACGCCGATGCTGACGGTGATCGCCAGCGGCCCCTCGCGCAGCTGCAGCGGGCGCTGCTCGAGGCTGGCGCGCATGCGTTCCGCGGCGGCGGCCGCGGCTTCGCTGTCCAGGCCCGGCAGCAGCACGCCGAACTCCTCGCCACCCAGCCGCGCCAGGTGCGCGCCCGGCTGGGTGAAGACCTCGCGCATGCGGTCGGCGAATCGCGCCAGGCAGGCGTCGCCGGCGTCGTGGCCGTAGTCGTCGTTCACGCGCTTGAAGTGGTCCAGGTCCATCACCAGCATCGACAGCGGCTGGCGCAGGCGAAGCGCCTCGCGCGCCAGGTGCTCGAGCGTGCCGCCGTGGTGGCGGCGGTTGGCCAGCCCCGTGAGCGGGTCGATGCGGCTGAGGTGTTCGTACTGGTCGCGCTGGTGGCGAAGGGCGTCGTAGAGGTCGAGCTGCTGCTGGTATTCGCGGTGGCTGCGCACCAGCACCAGCGCCAGGTAGATCGCGTACACGCCCACCGTGACGGTGACCGCGAGACCCGCGTCGGTATAGGGCAGCAGCAGCGGCGCCGGCAGGAACACCAGGCCGACGCCGACCAGGGCGCGCCCGAGCCGCAGGCTGAAGTTGTGCGCGAAGGCGGTGGCGAAGGCGACGGTGCAAAGCAGCGCCGCCGGCCGCGCGCCGTCCAGGTGCGGGTCGGCCAGTGTCCACGACAGCACCGCGCCCCACAGCGCCGCGGTGGCCAGCACGCCGGCCCACTGGCGGTCGAGCCAGCGTTCGAGCGTGGGCCGCGGGGCGTCCTGCGCGGGCGGTCCCGGCCACACGCGCAGCAGCGCCAGCACCAGGAAGGCCAGGCCCACCGCCAGCCCGAGCAGCAGGTGCTCCCCGACGACGTCGCCGGCGAGCGCGACGACGATCCAGCCGAACAAATAAAAAAGCCCGCCGGTGACCAGGCGGGCTTTCGTGTCGGCGACTTCGCGGGCCAGCCGCGGCAGGTGGACGTCGCCACCCTGCCCACGCACGTCCTGCGATTCTCGCCGCCGTTCCATGCCGGCGATGCTACGCCAGCGTCATTCGCTTTCCCACCACAGCCAGAAATCGTCCGACAGGCGCTTGAAGAAGCCGCCCTCGGCGACGTCGGCCAGGGCCAGCAGCGGGCGCTCGGCCACGACCTTTCCGTCCAGGCTCAGGCGCAGCGTGCCGATGGCCTGGCCCTTGGCGATGGGCGCACTGAGCTGGCGCGGCACGTCCATGCTGGGCTTGAGCTCGCCGTAGCGGCCGCGCGGCACCGTCACCAGCAGCGGCTGGTCCAGGCCCAGGCCGATGACGTCGGCCTCGCCGCGCCAGAGCTTGTGCTCGGCGACCTGCTCGCCGGCGCCGTAGACGGCGTGGGTTTCGAAGTGGCGGAAGCCCCAGTTGAGCAGGGCCAGGTTGCCCTGCTCGCGCAGGCGGAAGCCTTCGTTGCGGCTGGTGGTGTCGATGCCCAGCACCACCGAGATCAGGCGCTGGTCGCCGCGCTTGGCCGAGGCCGCCAGGCAGTAGCCCGCGGCCGAGGTGTGGCCGGTCTTGAGGCCGTCGACGCTGTCGTCCTTCCACAGCAGGCCGTTGCGGTTGTACTGGCGGATGCCGCCGTAGGTGAACTCGCGGATCTTGTAGAGCGCGTAGTGGTCGGGGAAGTCGTTGACCATCGCGCGGCCGAGGATGGCGATGTCGCGCGCGCTCATCACGTGGCCCTCGGCGGTGAGGCCGTGGGCGTTGCGGAAATTGGTGTTGGTCATGCCCAGGCGGCGGGCGTGGTCGTTCATCATCTGCACGAAGGCCGCCTCGCTGCCGCCGACGTGCTCGGCCAGGGCGATGGCCGCGTCGTTGCCGGACTGGATGACCAGGCCGTGCAGGACGTCGTCGAGCTTCACGCGCGAGTTCACCGCCAGCGCGCTGTAGCTGCCGTCGGTGCCGGCGCCGCCCTGGCGCCAGGCGTTTTCGCTGATGAGCACCTGGTCCTCGAGCGAGACGCGGCCGGCGGCCACTTCCGCGGCGACGACGTAGGAGGTCATCACCTTGGTGATGCTGGCCGGGTCGACCGGCTGGTCGATGTTGGCGCCCGCCAGCACCTGGCCGCTGGCGTGGTCCATCAGGATCCAGGCCTTGGCGCCCTCGGGCACCGGGGCATCGGGGATGACCGGCGCGGCGGCGCTGGCGGCCGGCGACGGCACCGGGGTCGGCACCGGGGCGGGCGTCTGGGCGAAACTGGCGCCGGCGACGAGGCCGGCGAGCGCGAGGGGCAGGAAGCGGGACAGGGACATCCGGGGACAACTCCGTTTGCTGCGGGCCGCCGGTGCGGCGGGCCGTGGTGGTGATTCGATGCTAGCGGTCATTCACTGAACACGCGCGGGCTGGCGTGGCCCAGTCGGCGCAGGCGTTCGAGCGCCTGGTGGGTGGCGCCGACGGCGAGCGGGCCGATGCGCACGCGCCAGAAGGTGCCGCTGGCGGTTTCGGCCGCTTCGATGGCGACGTCGCGCAGGCCGGCCTGCTCGATCTCGCGGGCGATGCGTTCGGCGTTGGCGCGCTCGCGGTAGGCGCCGACCTGGATGATGCGGGGGCGCGCGTCGTCGTCCACCGACGGCGCCGTGGCCGCGGCCAGCACCGGCGCGCCGCCTTCGGGCGACAGCGCGCGCACCTCGACCCGGGCGGTGCCGGTCTTGTCCAGGCCCAGCTTCACCGCGGCGGCGTAGCTGAGGTCGATGATGCGACCGTCGTGGAAGGGACCGCGGTCGTTCACGCGCACGACCACGCTTTCGCCGGTGTCGAGCCGGGTGACGCGGGCGAAGCTGGGCAGCGGCAGCGTCTTGTGCGCGGCGCTGAAGCTGCACATGTCGTAGATCTCGCGGTTCGAGGTGTGGCGGCCGTGGAACTTCTGGCCGTACCATGAGGCGATGCCGCGCTCGACGTAACCCTCGGCGCTGGGCAGCACGCGATAACTGCGGCCAAGCACCTGGTAGGGCGAGCGGTTGCCGTAGCGCGAGAGCGGCTCTTGCTGCGGCACGGGCTCGACCAGGCCGCTGATGTCGAGCGCGTGCTCGGGCGCCGAATCGGACACGCCGGGCGCGTACAGGCCGCCGGGGGTGTAGTCCTCGTCGCGGTGTTCGCGCACCTGCAGGCAGGCCAGCGGCGGCGCCTGGCCCTCGGTGGCCGGCGCACCGCCGGCCTGGCCGGCGCTGCCGCGTGGCTTGCCCGCCACCGGCGGCACGGGGCCGGAATCGGACTTCTTCGGCGCACCGGCGCAGCCCGCCAGCAGCGCCACCATCACCACGGCGGCGAGTCGGATCATGGGGCCGGCGCGGCCTCCGCGCCCGCGGCGATTTCGCGCGAGAGCTGGTGCACCGCCATCGCGTACATGGGCGAGCGGTTGTAGCGGGTGATGGCGTAGAAGTTCTGGAAACCCAGCCAGTGTTCGGTGCCGCCGCTGCCCTCGAGCGTGACCAGCGTGGCCTTGAGGTCGTGGCCCAGGGCCTCGGCCGGGCGATAGCCCTTCTCGCCGAGTTCGGCGAGCGTGTACTTCGCCTCCAGGCCCTCGGCGACGAAGGGCTCGGCGTCCTCGTCCTTGCGCGCCAGCGCCACCACCGGCTGGCCCGGCTGCCAGCCGTGGGCGACGAAGTAGTTGGCGATCGAGGCGAATACGTCGGGCAGCGAGCCGAACAGGTCGCGGCGGCCGTCGCCGTCGCCGTCGCGGGCGTAGGCGCGGTAGCTCGAGGGCATGAACTGGCCATAGCCCATCGCGCCGGCGTAGCTGCCCTTGAGCGCGGCCAGGTCGAGTTGCTCTTCCTTGGCCAGCAGCATCACCTGCGCCAGCTCGTCGCGGAAGAAACGGCCGCGGTTGGTTTCGCGCTCGACCTGGGCCGGATCGCCGCTGACCGGATAGAAGAAGCCGAGCGTGTAGAGCGCATCGAGCACCTGGTGGCTGCCGGTGTTGCCGCCGTAGCTGGTTTCGACGCCGATGATGGCGACGATCAGCTCGGCCGGCACGCCGGTGTCGGCCTGCACTTTCTCCAGCTGCGCGCGGTGGCGCGCCAGGAAGGCGCGGCCGTCGGCGATGCGGCGGTCGGAGATGAAGATGGGACGGTATTCGCGCCAGGCCTTGGTGCGTTCGGCCGGGCGGGCCATGGCGTTGACGATGCCCTGGCGGTAGGCGGAGCGCGCCAGCCAGGTTTCGACCTCTTCCGCCGTTAGCGCATAGCGTTCGGCGGCATGGGCCAGGAAGGCCTCGCGCAGCGCCGGGTCCGGCGAAGGCGCGTTGGCGGCCGCGGCCAGCGGCCAGAGGAGCAGGAGGGCGGTGAGGCGAAGCAGTTTCGTGCGCATGCGGGGGACCAGCGTGGGTTGCCGGCAATTTACCACGGGCGCCCGCCCGGACCGGCCTCGTCAGGCCATGAATTTCCGGTGCGCGTGCACCGACATCACCATGCCGAAACCCACCAGCAGCGACACCGCCGAGGTGCCGCCGAAGCTCAGCAGCGGCATCGGCACGCCCACCACCGGCAGCAGGCCGGCGACCATGCCGCCGTTCACCAGCACGTAGACCGAGAAGGTCATGGCCACCGTGCCGGCCAGCAGGCGGGCGTAGCCATCGCGGGCCTGGGTGGCGATCCACAGGCAGCGGCCGATAATGAACAGGTAGATCGCCAGCACCGTCACCACGCCCGCCCAGCCGAACTCCTCGCTGAGCACCGAAAACACGAAGTCGGTGGTGTGCTCGGGCAGGAAGTCCAGGTGCGACTGGCTGCCCTGCCCCCAGCCCTTGCCGGTGAGGCCGCCCGAACCGATGGCGATCTTGGACTGGATGATGTTCCAGCCGGCGCCCAGCGGGTCGCTCTCGGGCTCGAGGAAGGTGAGGATGCGGTCGCGCTGGTAAGGCATCAGGAACTGCCAGCCGATCGGCAGCGAGGCCAGCCCCAGGCCACCGAACAGCGCGATGCGCCACCAGGCGATGCCGGCCAGGAACACCGCGAACACGCCCGAGGCGGCCACCAGCATGCCGGTGCCGAGGTCGGGCTGCAGGATGATCATGGCCACGGGCAGGCCGAGGATCACGCCGCACACGCCCAGCACCCGCCAACCCGGAGGCAGCGGCGAGGCGTGCAGGAACCAGGCCAGCATCATCGGCACGGTGAGCTTGAGCAGCTCGCCGGGCTGGAGGTAGAACACGCCGAGGTTGAGCCAGAGGTTGGCGCTGCGCCCCGTGCCGAAGACGAACACGGCGGCCAGCAGCACCAGGCTGCCGGCATAGGCCAGCGGCGTCCACAGCCTCAGCTTGCCCGGCGTGACCTGCGAAAGCAGCATCAGCGCCACCAGGCCGACGCCGAAACGCGCACCCTGCGACATCACCAGCCGCGCGTTTTCCCCCGAGGCGCTGGCCAGCACCACCAGGCTCACGAGCATCAGCGCCAGCAGGGCCAGCAGCAGCGGCAGGTCCACCTTTTCGAACAGGCGCGAGAGCAGGTCGCGGGCCCAGCGCAGCAGCAGGCTCATGGCGCGGGCTCCTCGGCGGGCGGCAGGATCCAGGCGTCCAGGATCCGGCGCGCCACCGGCGCCGCGGCGGTCGAACCCGAGCCGCCGTGTTCGACCAGCACCACCACCGCGATGGTCGGCGCCTCGACCGGCGCGAAGCCGATGAACCAGGCCTGGTGGCGCAGGTGGTAGGGCAGCTGCTTGGGATCGAGGCGCTCGGTGCCGCGGCGGCTGACGCGCTGGGTGGTGCCGGTCTTGCCGGCCATGCGATAGGTGGAGCCGGCGGCGGTGGCGCGGGCGGTGCCGGTGGGGCCGTGCATCACCGACTCGAGGCCGGCATTGACCGCGGCCAGGTGGGCAGGGTTTTCGATCACACGCACGCCCTCGGGCTGCGGCTCGGGCCGCATCGGCTGGTTGAAGCCGGCCTGGCTGGCGCGCAGCAGGTGCGGCCGGCGCATCACGCCGCCGTCGGCGAGCATGGCGGTGGCGCGGGCCAGCTGCAGCGGGCTGGTGACCCAGTAGCCCTGGCCGATGGCGGCGTTGACAGTGTCGCCGGGGAACCAGTTCTGGTTGAAGGCGCGGCGCTTCCAGGCGCGCGAGGGCCGAACGCCCGACACTTCGCCGGCCAGGTCGATGCCGGTGGGCTGGCCGAAGCCCAGGCGTTCGAAGAAGACGTCCAGTCGGTCCACGCCCAGTTCGACCGCCAGCTGGAAGTAGTAGCTGTTCACCGACTGCGCCAGCGACTCGTTGAGATCCACCCAGCCGTGGCCACCCGGGCGCCAGTCTCGATAACCGCGGGCCTGGCCGGGCAGGAAGAACTCGCCGCTGGAGAAGGTGCGCTGCTCGGGCGTGCGCGTGCCGGCCTCGAGCGCGGCCAGCGCCATGAAAGGCTTGATGGTGGAACCCGGCGGTGCGCCGCCGAGCACGTTGCGGTTGAACAGCGGCCGCGACGGCGCTTGCAGGGCCTGCCAGTCCTTGTGGCTGATGCCGTTGATGAACAGGTTCGGGTCGTAGGCCGGCAGGCTGACCATGGCCAGGATCTCGCCGGTCTTGGGATCGAGCGCGACGGCGGCGCCGTGCTGGCCTTCGAAGGCATCGACCATGGCCTGCTGCAGGCGTGCATCGACGGTGAGCTGCAGGTCGGCGCCGGGCTTGGCCGGGATGCGTCGCAGCACGCCCAGGGCGCGGCCCTCGACATTGGTCTCGACTTCCTCGTAGCCGATTTCGCCGCGCAGGCGATCTTCGTAATAGCGCTCGATGCCGGCCTTGCCGATGTGGGTGAGCGCGGTGTTGCGGCTGTCGCCCATCGCGGCCAGGTCGTCGGCATCGACGCGGCCGACGTAGCCGATGATGTGCGCGAACAGCTCGCCGTAGGGATAGCGGCGCGTGAGGTAAGGCACCACTTCGACGCCGGGGAAGCGGTGGCGGTTCACCGCCAGCCGTGCGAGCTCGGCTTCGCTCAGGCGCAGCTTGAGCGGCACCGGGCGGAAGGCGCGGGTGGCGCGCCGGGCCTCGCGGAAGCGGGCGATGTCTTCCTGGTCGAGCGCGACCAGTTCGGCCAGGCCGGCGAGCGTGGCGTCGAGGTCGCGCACCTGCTCGGCGACGATCTCGAGGCGGTAGGCGGGCACGTTGTCGGCCAGCAGGCGGCCGTTGCGGTCGGTGATCAGGCCGCGGGCGGGCACGATGGGCCGCGGCTTGATGCGGTTGGCCTCCGAGCGCAGCTGGTACTCCTCGTGCTCGAGCACCTGCAGGCGGAAGTAGCCCGCCGCGAGCCCGAGCATCGCCACCGCGATGGCGACGAAGCCGACGAAGGCGCGGCGCTGGAACTGCGCCGCTTCCGCGTGCAGGTTCTTGAGCTTGCGGCGCGGGAGGCTTCGCATGGGCTCAGGCGCCCCGCTCCCGCGAGCGCAGGCGCAGGCCGTCGAGCAGCAGGAACAGCCAGGGCCACAACGCGAAGCCGACCAGCGGGGAGAGCCAGGTGGCCCAGGGCAGCAGGCCGCCCCCGGCGGTGGCCTCGATGGCCTGGTCGATCAGGCGGTCGTTGAGCAGCAGGGCGAACACCGCCAGCGCCTGCTGCCAGAGCGGGAAGAAGCGCAGGCGCGGGCGGAAGCGCTGCACCAGGAAGGCGAGGATGACCAGGCGCAGGGCCTGCTCGCCGAGCAGGGTGCCGGAGACGAGATCGGCCGCCAGCCCGGCCAGGAAGGCGGTGCCGAGGCCGACGCGATCGGGCGCTTCGAGCAGCCAGTAGCAGATGAGCATGGCCAGCACGTAAGGACGCGCCAGGTCGAAGCCGGCCGGCAGCGGCGCGACCATCGCCAGCAGGCCGCAGAACAGGCCGCCGTAGAGCAGCCAGCCGGAGGGGCCGCGGTTCATGGGCGGGTCTCCGGGCGAGTGCCGTCATCAGCGGCTGCGTCGGCCTCTGGAGCGGCGGCCTCGGTGCTCGCATCGGGCTCCGCCGGCGGCGGGTCGGGCAGCGGCGGGCCGTCGTCGAGGCCGTCGATGGCGTTGCTGACCAGGAGCACTTCGACGCCGCGATCGAGCCGCGCCGCCGGGCGCGCCTGCGCGACGACGAACAGCTGCGTCTCGTCGGGCTGCAGGCTCTCGACCACGCCCACCGGGAAGCCAGCCGGGAAGCGGCCGCCGATGCCGGAGGTGACCAGGCGGTCGCCGACCTGGATGTCGCCGCTTTGCGGGATGCTCGGCAGGCGCAGGCGGTCGGTGCGGCCGGTGCCGTAGGCGATGGCGCGCAGGCCCGAGCGCGCCACCTGCACCGGGATGGCGTGCTCGGTGTCGGTGAGCAGCAGCGCGGTGGAGTGCCGCGGCGTGACTTCGATGACCTGGCCGAGCACGCCGCCGGCGTCGATCAGGGCCTGGCCGAGCTGCACGCCCTGGGCCGAGCCCGCGTCGAGCACGATGCGCTGGCGCGAGGGGTCGAGGTCGACGTCGATGATGCCGGCCAGCTGGGCATTGAGGCGGTAGCCGCGGGTGCCGCCGAGCAGCTCGCGCAGGCGCTGGTTTTCTTCGTTCACGGCCAGCAGGCGGTGCAGGCGGCTGGCGTTGACCTGCAGTTCGCGGCGCAGCTGCTCGTTTTCGGCCTGCAGCGAAGCGCGGGTGCTGAGCTGTTCGCGGGCGGCCTCGAACACGCGGTTGGGCGAGGCCGCCAGCCACCACACCGGTTCGGCCAGCACGCTGAGCTTCTGCCGCGCCTGCGAGGCGAAGCCGCCGCGCAGGTCCGCCACCATCAGCACGGTGGCGATGGCGAGGTAGGCCAGCAGCGGCAGGGTGCTGCCGGCGCCGTCGGTCAAGCGCGGCGCCGGGGTGTTGGGATAGGCCACGGCGTCATCCGGTGCGGGATTGCGCCTGCAAGCAGGCTCACTCGGCGGAGAAGAACTCGTTGCCGTGCATGTCGATCAGTTCCAGCGCCCGGCCGCCGCCGCGGGCGACGCAGGTGAGCGGATCGTCGGCGACGTGCACGTGCAGGCCGGTTTCCTCGGAGATCAGCTTGTCGAGGTCGCGCAGCAGGGCGCCACCGCCGCTGAGCACGATGCCGCGCTCGGCCACGTCGGCGCACAGCTCCGGCGGGGTCTGCTCGAGCGCCTGCTTGACGGCGCTGACGATGCCGCTGAGCGGCTCGTGCAGGGCCTCGAGCACTTCGTTCGAGTTGATGACGATCATGCGCGGCACGCCTTCGGCGAGGTTGCGGCCGGAGACTTCGAACTCCTTGACCTGGGCCTGCGGGAAGGCGCAGCCGATCTCGAGCTTGATGCGCTCGGCGGTGGTCTCGCCGATCAGGGTGCCGTGGTTGCGGCGCACGTAGTTGATGATGGCCTCGTCGAAGCGGTCGCCGCCGATGCGTACCGACTGCGAATAGACGATGCCGTTGAGCGAGATCACCGCCACTTCGGAGGTGCCGCCGCCGATGTCGATGACCATCGAACCGCGGGCTTCGTCGACCGGGATGCCGGCGCCGATCGCGGCGGCCATGGGCTCTTCGATCAGGTACACCTCGCGGGCACCGGCCTCCTCGGCCGACTCCTTGATGGCGCGGCGCTCGACCTGGGTCGAGCCGCAGGGCACGCAGATCAGCACGCGCGGGCTCGGCCGCAGGAAGCGCGACTTGTGCACCTTCTTGATGAACTGTTTGAGCATCTCCTCGGTGTGAGTGAAGTCGGCGATGACGCCGTCCTTCATCGGGCGATGCGTGGTGATGTTGCCGGGGGTGCGGCCGAGCATCTTCTTGGCCTCGGCGCCGACGGCGGCGACCTCGCGGCCACCGGGCCCGTGGCGCACGGCGACCACCGACGGCTCGTTGAGGACGATGCCCTGGCCACGGACGAAAATGAGGGTGTTGGCGGTTCCCAGGTCGATCGACAGATCGTTGGAGAACAGCCCGCGGAGCTTCTTGAACATTCGGCAGGGCCCGTGGAATGTGGGTTTCGGGGGTTGGCTAGCGTAGCAACCACCCCCGGGCCGGGCAAGGAAAAAACCCGTTATTCCGTGCCTTCCGGGCGGCCGTCGCGCTACCATGTCGCCCTTTGCGGGCCGGTTCCCGCGCCCCTGAACACGAGGTCCCGAACGATGGCATCCGCCCTGATCTGCGGCTCCCTGGCCTACGACACCATCATGGTCTTCCAGGACCAGTTCAAGAACCACATCCTGCCGGACAAGGTGCACATCCTGAACGTGTCCTTCCTGGTGCCGCGGATGCGCCGTGAGTTCGGCGGCTGCGCCGGCAACATCGCCTACAACCTCAAGCTGCTGGGCGGCGACCCGATCCCGATGGCCACCGTCGGCCAGGACTTCGGGCCCTACCGGGAGCACTTCGAGTCCTGCGAGATCCGCCTCGACCACGTCAAGGAGATCGAGGACCTCTATACCGCCCAGGCCTTCATCACCACCGACCTGGACGACAACCAGATCACCGCCTTCCACCCCGGCGCCATGATGCGTTCCTACGAGAACCACGTGCGCGACGTGGCCGGGGTAGGTTTTGGCATCGTCGGCCCGGACGGCTACGAGGCCATGCTGCAGAACTCCCGGGAGTTCGCCGAGCTCGATATCCCGTTCATCTTCGACCCGGGCCAGGCCATGCCGCTGTTCAACGGCAAGGAGCTGACCCAGATGATCGAGCAGGCCACCTACGTGACCGTGAACGACTACGAGTCGAACCTGCTGCAGGAAAAGACCGGCCTGTCGGAGAAGGACATCGCCAACCGGGTGAAGGCCTACATCATCACCCGCGGCCCCAAGGGGTCCGAGGTGCATACCCGCGACGGCCAGCTGCACATCCCGGCCGCCAACGCGATGCGCGTGGTCGACCCGACCGGCTGCGGCGATGCCTACCGCGCCGGCCTGATCTTCGGCCTGATGAGCGGCATGGACATGGCCACCACCGGCCGCATCGCCTCGCTGATGGGCGCCCTGAAGATCGAGCACCTGGGCCCGCAGAACCAGCGCTTCGATTACGAGGAGTTCGCCGAGCAGTTCCGCCAGCAGTTTGGTTACGCGCTGCGCTGATTCCTGCCCGGCCGGCGGACACGCCCGGCAAGCACGGAATGAAAGGCCGCCCCGAGGGGCGGCCTTTTTGTTGGCGTTCCAGGCAGGCCGCCGCCTGGCCGCGGCGCAAAGAAAAACCCCCGCCTTTCGGGCGGGGGTTTTAGGGGTAAAGCCCCTGGCGATGACCTACTCTTGCATGGCTTAGGCCACACTACCATTGGCGCAGCTGCGTTTCACTTCCGAGTTCGGGATGGGATCGGGT